>DATKVN010000041.1 GCA_035530055.1 bacterium
AAGAGCCATCTTGAAAAAAAGGGGAGAATTCGCTATCATGTCGCTGCTGCTGGGAAGTCGTCCAACGGCAGGACACATGACTCTGGATCATGGAATCGGGGTTCGAATCCCTGCTTCCCAGCCACTCCTATAATTTGCTCAGCGCCTGAAAACAAAGCAAATTTTTGGTCCCACTAACTTTGTCATTGTTATGCAAATGTAGGCGATTGTGAGAAGGGTCTATTTCACTTATGAACATAAACTCAGTTCCTCTTTTGATGTCAGATTCAGATTGGAAGGCAACAGCGCCGGTGATTTTAAGAGCAAGACAAAAATAGAACCCTATATAAAGGACCTTTATCTGGAGTATAAACTCAATGAAACCTCCTTCTTCTTTGGACTCGCAGGCACTCCCACCTGGGACCAGTTGGAAAAATATTGGGGCTACCGTTCTGTAGAAAAGACTCCCATTGACTTGTATAAAATGGGATCCCCTAGAGATTTTGGAATTGCAGTCAAGGCTATGCTGCTGACCGAAAAATATATTATCACTTTATGCTGGCAAATGGAGAAGGCATAAAGGGAGAGATTAATAAAATGAAAAAGATCTATGTAGCCATAGGATTTAGTCCATTGAAGGAAGTTTATTTCGAATTATACGGGGATTATTCCCCTGGAGCAGAAGCAAATCCCACTGTATCCACCCTTCAAGCCTTTCTAGCTTATAAAAGGAAAAAGTTTACAGCAGGTTTACAGTATGGTTATCAGACACATTCAGGAGGCAAGGAAGATTTCAATCTTCAGGTGGCCTCGGGTTTTGTAGTTTTCTATCTGAAGGAGAAGGTCAATCTCTTTGCTCGGTTGGACAGAACGTTCCAGCCGAATCCATATGGTGAAGAGATAAGCTACGCTCCTTTTGACCCCACATCTCCCAGTACTGTTTTCCTGGCAGGACTTGACTTTAAAGTGGACTCTAATTTCAGTTTCATACCCAATATAGCCTATGACAATTATGATGACATATCTGCCAGCGATCTATATTTTAAATTCACAATGTATATCCGCTGGTAAAAGAGCTCGATTAAAGCAGATTAGTAATTGCTGGAACCCACGCTCACCGTGAGGTGAACCGGATACTTTGCCCAAAATAAATTACACGGTAGAAGTCACAGGTCCAAATCCTGTATCGCCCACTACTTATATCATTTAATATCAGCAGGATAGAAATCCCCATTATTTTTCTAACCCCCGATTTCGGTAAAAATTGGTTACTTTTATAGCCACAATCCTAGCCACACTACAAATTTGGACTGTTTCTATTTTTAGTGTTTTCAATCAGTTAGCCAAGAACAGAAGATAAAGTCAAACCTTCTTTAAGAAGGTAACACAATATCCAATGATAAACCAATTATTCAGATTGATTCGGTAGCTCATTTTTTCCTTCAGATTCTTATACCGAAACTCCAGAGGGTCCATTCCGGCTTTGTTTTCGAGGATATCGATTTGGGACTCTCTGACAAAAATGTTGGTATTATTGGAGGGCACACACCAGGTTCCGGCCCCGAAGGGATTTTTAAGTGGAGTTGCATCTCAATATGAGTTAGCAAATGTTTTTGGTTTGACTTTCGTTGCTGAGCATATTATTTTCAATGTGAGTGAGGAAGAGTAAAAGAGATGGATAAAGTAACGCGCTTTGGAGTATCCGTTGACACAGGCCTTTTAAGTCAATTTGATAAACTCATCGAGAAACTGGGTTACAAGAGCCGGTCAGAAGCTTTCCGGGATCTAATCAGAGAAAGACTGGTGTCCGAAGAATGGAAGGATGAGAAAGCAGAGACTGTGGGCATTCTCGCTCTGGTTTACAGCCATGATTCCAGGGAATTGACTGAAATTCTGACCAGCATCCAGCACAAGTATCTGGATACAATTGTCTCCTCGACTCACATCCATCTTGACCATCATAACTGTCTTGAAGTCATCGTATTGAAAGGACAAAGCAGACTGATTAAAGAGATCTCGGACAAGCTGCTGGCGACGAAGAATGTGAAGCATGGAAAACTGATCACCACGAC
>DATKVN010000042.1 GCA_035530055.1 bacterium
GAGCCAAGGGGAAAATGGGAGGGGAAGGAGATAAGGAGTCTCTGTTCCGAACTGGGACTGGTTCACTGCGTTGACCCCTTTAAGGCTGAGGCTGTTGCTGGAGAGTTTGTCTATTTTCGTCTCCATGGAATGAGTGGGTACAGATATCGTTATACTGATAGAGACCTTAGAAAACTTAAAGTAAAATGTAAAGAAAAAAAGGAAATATACTGTATGTTCAACAATATTTATATGTTTGAAGATGCCTCGAGATTCAAGAAGATGGTGGGAAAATAGCGGGAAGACTATGGAGTGTCTCAATTGTAAACAGGAGTCTCCCTTAATTGCGAAAATTCTGGGTGTCTGTGTGGAATGTATAAGGCAAGACTTCAAGAAAGTTCTGCCTTTAATAGAGAAAGCCCATAAAGTCTCAAGAAGTAAATTTTGCCTTCCAGAGGGAGTTCCCAGGGATAAGGGAGGAGTGAAATGTAATATCTGTGTCAACGAATGCCAGATTCCCCAAGGAGGTTTTGGCTACTGTGGCTTGAGAACCAACCATCTGGGAAAGTTGCTCCACCTGGTAAATAGAGAAAGGGGAAGCCTCTCCTGGTACCACGACCCATTGCCAACTAATTGTGTGGCTGAATGGGTTTGTGGAGAGAAGGATAGCTATGGATACAAGAATTTAGCGGTCTTCTACCATGGCTGCTCTTTCGATTGCCTGTTCTGCCAGAACTGGCACTACCGGGAGGAGGTTGAACGAATAATGGAACAAGCAACTCCATCCGTTCTGGAGAATCCTGAGAGCCTGGAGGAGGGAAATTTCGTAACTTCAGAGGAGTTGTCTAATTGTGTAGATGGAAGGACAAATTGCATCTGTTATTTTGGCGGCGATCCTACTCCTCATATATACCATGCTTTAGAAACTTCCCGGCTCGCTCTGGAGAAGAAGAGAGTGCGCATCTGCTGGGAAACGAATGGCTGTATGAATCCTAAATTCTTAAAAGATATGGCAGAACTGTCTCTTGATTCTGGTGGCTGTATAAAATTTGACCTGAAAGCTTTCAGTGAACAGGTAAACATTGCCTTATGCGGGGTTTCTAACAGAAGGACACTGGAGAACTTCTCTCATCTGGCTGATTATACTAAGAAGAGGAGGGAGCCGCCTTTTCTTGTGGCTTCAACGCTTCTCGTGCCCGGTTATATTGACAGATTTGAGGTCTCAAAGATTGCTAAATTTATAGCCTCTTTAGATCCTGAGATTCCCTACTCTCTTCTGGCTTTCCATCCCCATTTCTATATGTCGGATATACCTACAACTTCCAGAGTCCAGGCTGAGGAATGCCTGGAAGAGGCGGGGAGGGCTGGTCTAAAAAGGGTTAAAATAGGTAACATTCACCT
Organism: bacterium; assembly: GCA_035530055.1. Classification (NCBI taxonomy): domain Bacteria; species bacterium. The sequence goes on from DATKVN010000042.1 coordinate 1,381, forward strand.
TTTGAGCGATGCTTATTAGGGTGAATGGCAAAGGAGTCTAAAATGTGTTTTAGAAGAACTTTTCTCTTTTTTGTCTTTCTCTTTTTCTGTATTTCCTCTCAAGGGGTAGCAGAGGCTTATGAGTCTAAAGTTCGTCAAGCTCGCTGGAGTGGCCCATTCTATGATAACTCACCTAAGGCTTTAAGGGAGACCGTTGAGGCTTTCCTTAAGAAAGTCGATCAGGAGAAACTTACCGGAGATTTAATAGCACTGATTTTACCCCATGCAGGCTATGTATATTCTGGTCAGGTGGCAGCTTATGGTTACCGTCAGTTTGAAGGGGAGGATTTTGACACTGTAATTCTTCTGGGACCGAGCCACCGTGTGCCTGTTAAGGGAGCTTCGGTTTATGGTGAAGGGTGGTGGAAAACCCCGCTGGGAAAAGTTAAAGTAGATTCTGAATTTGCTAAGGAAATTATTAATAAACATCAATTGTTCCATTTTGATGAGAAAGCCCATAAGGATGAACATTCCCTGGAAGTACAACTTCCGTTTCTCCAGGCAACTTTAAAAGATTTCGAGATAGTTCCCATAGTTGTCAATGATAGTTCTGGAGAGTTCTGTCAGCTTTTGGCCGATGCTATTGTGCGTTCAAAAGGCAAGAAGAAAATACTCATAGTTGCCTCTACGGATATGTCCCATTACCACCCCTACGGGAGGGCGTGTCTGATAGATGGAGTAGCAATCCGGGATTTAGAGAATTTTAATCTGGATAGTTTAAGGAGACACCTCATTAGTGGAAAAACAGAGCTTTGCGGTGGGGCAGCTGTGTTTACTGCAGTTCTGGCAGCAAAAGCATGCGGGGCAGATAGAATAAAGCTATTGAAATATGCAAATTCTGGAGATGTGACTGGAGATAAGAGTAGAGTGGTGGGGTACGGCGCTTTTGCCGTAATGCGCCTGAAAGAAGGAAAGATGACTCCTGAATTGGAAGAAGAGAAAGGAGGTAAGAAAATGTTAAATGAAAAACAACAGAAAGTTCTCCTGGGTATCGCACGGAAGACAATTGAGGAGTATATACAGACGGGGAAGATACCAGAGTTTAATGTAGAGGACCCTCTGTTGAAAGAGAAAAGGGGTGTCTTCGTAACTTTACATAAAAAGGGAATGCTTCGCGGCTGCATCGGGTATATTATGCCTATGGAGGAACTGTACAAGGCTGTTTCCAAAATGGCGATTCAGTCATCCACTGGTGACCCTCGCTTTCCACCAGTGAGGTCTGAAGAGTTTGACGAGATTGAAATTGAGATTTCTGTATTGACGGTGCCAGAAAGAATTAACAGCGTAGATGAGATAAAAATGGGGAAACACGGTGTGATTGTAAAGAAAGGCTACCAGCAGGGAGTCTTTCTGCCCCAGGTGGCCACTGAGACTGGTTGGTCAAAAGAGGAGTTTTTGAGTCGGCTCTGTTATGACAAGGCACATTTGCCAGAGAATGCCTGGAAAGATAAGGATACAGAAATATATACTTTTTCCGCCCAGGTCTTTGAAGAAGAAAAGTAGATATAGCATCAAAAAAGGAGAGAGTTGAATATGTTGATTGTAGGTTTGACAGGAGGAATATCTTCAGGGAAAAGCACAGTCCTCAAGATATTTAATAATTTTGGTTGTAAAACTGTCGATGCTGACGAAATTGCTCACCAGTTAACCAGACCGGGCACAAAAGTTTTGAGAGAGATAGTCAGGAAATTCGGCCAGGAAGTATTAAATAAGAATGGGACATTGAACCGGAAAAAACTGGCTGAGGCAATATTTAGAGATAGACAAAAGAGAAAATCTCTAAATGTAATTATGCACCCTAAGATTATTGCTGAAATGAAAAAGAGAATAAAAGGAGTTCAAAAACTCACAGCACAATCGAGGAGGAAAATTGTCCTGGTAGATATACCTCTTCTTTTTGAGGCTAGACTCGAGTATTTAGTGGATAAGATAATTCTGGTTTATGTGCCTCAGAAAATACAAATTGAGAGGTTACAGAGGGACGATAATCTTACTCTTAAGGAGGCTAAAGCCAGAATAAGTGCGCAAATTCCTCTCTATAAAAAGAAGAAATATGCAGACTATGTAATTAATGGTGACCTGGATTCTACCAGTTTACGAAAGCAGGTGGAATTGATCTGTAAAAAACTGTTCAGTGTAGGTAGTGTAGGGAGCGCGTCCCCATAATGGTTTTGGTAGTGTAGGGCTTTATGCCCGTAATAAGCTGTTTATTATCGACGGTAAACGCCCATAAAGGGCTTATACTACAAATAAACAAAAATTACGCCCATAAAGGGCTACACTACCCGTAAGTTTTTGTAGGGGCGACATGAGAAAACAGACTAAGGAATTTATAAAATGGAAATAAAAAGTAAAAAATACTGGTTAACATTTCTTGCCTTAAGTGTTTTTTCCGGTTTTCTAATTCGCTTTATTTTCTTATTACATATTCCCATGATTGAAACCGATGGAGTATTTTATGCAACACTGGGAAGGAAATTGGTTTCTCTCCATCCCTGGGAAGGAATAGATGCTTATTGGCCTCCCTTTTATCCCGTTTTAATTGGGCTTTCTTCTTTTATATTTAAAGATTTAGAATTTTCAGGAAGGATAGTTTCAGCAATAATAGGCTCTATTTTAATAATTCCAGCATTTTTTTTAATCCGTGAAATTTTTCAGGAAAAAGTTGCCAAACTTTCGGTTATCCTGATGATTTTTCATCCCCGACTGGTGATTTCTTCTCAGCAGGTATTAACTGAAATCACTTATGCCTTTTTAGTAGTCACAGGAATTTTTACAGGATTGATCGCTTTCAAAAAAAAGAAAATATGGCTTTTCTTACTGGCTGGTCTTATCTTTGGTCTTTCCTATCTTACCAGACCAGAAGGATTTTTAATTTATATTTTGATGGTATTCTGGGTACTATTTTTTCCTCAATTGTTTTTGAAGAATAACCAAACTAAAAATAAAAGAAGTTTAATATTTCTTGCTTTTAGTTTAGGCTTTTTTATATTTGCGCTGCCCTATCTCTTTTTTGTCAAAAAAGAATTGGGATATTGGGCAATTAGTGAAAAAAGCAGCTATAATTTTTACACCTCTTTTCGGTCGGAATACCAAAAATATGGATTAGCTCCTGCCCATCTTCAGACCAGCCATCAGGAAAGTAAAGAAATAGCAATAAAATCGGATAAATTTAATTATAAACCGTTATCTTTCGCTCTCCATCATCCCTGGACTATCGGGAAAAGAGCAATGAAAAATATTTTACGCATCCTCTTTGACAGAATACCGAGCAGTTTGACCTATAATTTTGCCCTGGTTTTGCTTTTCGGTATATTCTTAAAAAGAAGGGGAATACCCCGCAAAAAGGAAGAAATTTTTCTCTGCTCTTTCGTGATTTTAGCAATTTTACAATATTCTTTGTTTACTGTTCATAACCGATTTTTCATATTTTTACTTCCTCTCCTAATTGCCTGGACAGTTGTTGGATTCCTTGAATTGGAAAGGATTATAGGAAGAAAATGGGGAAATTATGTTTTTCTTTTTCTGGTTTTGCCATCGATTTTTTATTTTTCCTATAAGTCAATGACTAAAAAATATGATTTGGAGCATAAGGAAGCAGGAATCTGGCTAAAAAATAATGCAGAGAAATTTTCTGTGATTATGTCCAGAAAACCGTATGCCGCATTTTATTCAGGAAACCTCATTGCTTCTATTCCCGAGGGTTCCTATAAAGAGGTGACTATCTATGCAAAAGAGCGCAAAGCTGATTATCTGGTGATAGACGAACGATACATTCCTGCACGAAGACCAGAGTTAAAGTTTTTGCTTAATACTTATTCTCTTCCCAAAGAACTGGAAATGGTCTATCGGGGAAAATATGAGGGGAAAAGAATAATAATCTATAGATGGCTTCTTTAACCCAGATTTTTCATTAGGAGGAAAGGAGGAAAGTTATGAAAACAAGAAAATTAGGTCGGACAGACCTGAACCTGTCGACTATTGGACTGGGTACGTGGGCAATCGGAGGCAGTGGCTGGAAATTCAGCTGGGGTCCCCAGGATGACAAAGAGTCAATTTCCGCCATCCGGCGCGCACTTGAATTGGGAATCAACTGGATAGACACAGCAGCAGTTTACGGACTTGGCCACTCCGAAGAAATTGTGGGAAAAGCCATCAGAGGATTACGCGATAAGCCTATCATTGCTACCAAATGCGGGCGGTTTGGAGATAGGAAAGGAGACTTATTCGGACGCCTCAAAAAGGAAAGTATCCGTTCCGAAGTTGAAGCGAGCCTGAAAAGACTCAATATTGAGGTTATTGACCTTTATCAGATTCACTGGCCACAGCCCGAGGAAGACATTGAGGAAGCCTGGACCACCTTAGGAGATTTGATAAAAGAAGGTAAAATTCGTTATGCCGGGGTGTCTAATTTTAATATAAAACAATTGAAACGTGTCCAACCAATTCATCTTGTAGACTCTTTTCAACCGCCTTATAGTATGCTGGAGCGTGGTATTGAGGGAAAAATCCTCCAATACTGTTCAGCAAACAATATCGGAGTAATCGTCTACAGCCCCATGCAGAAAGGCCTTTTAACCGGGAAATTTACTAGGGAACGCGCGCATAAGTTGCCCGAGGATGACCACCGACGTAGAGACCCTCGCTTTCAGGAACCCGAGTTGAGTGCTAATCTTAAATTGGTTGAAGACCTGCGGCTTATTGCCGAAAAGAGTGGTAGAACTGTAGCCCAGTTAGCAATAGCCTGGGTCTTGCGGCATCCTGAGGTAACTGCAGCCATTGTGGGTGCAAGGCGTCCATCTCAGATTGAGGAAACCGTTATTGCTGGAGATTGGGTGCTTTCTAAAGAACACATTGCAGTCATTGAGGCGTTACTTGACAGGCATCAAAAGGCGTCGTAGAATGCTGGCAGGAGTTAAAAAATGTCGGGCATTTTAATAATGTACTTGACAAATTTATTCTCTTATGGCATTATTTCAATCAAACAACCGAGGAAGAAAGAGGCCATAGTATGGTCAAGGATTACAAACGGTTCAGGTCAGAAGTTAGAAAGGGTTTACATAAAGTTACTATAACCATTCCAGGTGAGGCTCTTGACTGGTTCTACGAGCTATCGAAGACGATGAAAAAGAAAAAAGGCTATAAGTTACCTCGTTCTTATATAATAAGGTCATTGATCAATGTTTGTATGAAATTGAACATTAATGTCGAAGGCGTCAAAACAGAGGAAGACCTGGAAGAAAAGATATTAAGGGCTATCAAAAAATACTAATAGCTTGCAGCGCTTGTTATTTTTTTGTGCAATTGAAACATTGATTTCAATATTACCAAAGGGAAATTAAACTATGATTTCGCGCAAAGTCAAACAAAGTTCCGTTTTATTACAGAAAACACAAATCGACTTTTTGAGGAATTTGGCAAAAAGGATAGAAAAGGAAGGCCATAAGAAGATGTCGCGTTCTAAGATTGTGAAGGTGTTGATCAAAACTCTGACATGCATAGAGCCGGACATTGGCGAGTGCAGAAGCGAAAAGGAGATCGAAAGAGCGCTTCTCAAGTGCCTCAAAAAAGCCGCAAGGGAACTGAAAAGGTAATAAAGATGCTGGTTATTGATTATGAACTTTGCTCTAACATAAGAAAGCCCTCATCTCCAGTAGAATTAAACAAATATCCGTATTACTGGAAGAAAATCCGGAATAAGCAGAAAAAATTTAGTCATACTCTTCGGTATCCCCACCGTAATCCCCCGTTATCATAAGACTTCGTATTTGCGCCCGCAAACAAAAAACTCTTGCAAAAGATTGGTATTTATGATAAACTTTACAAACAACAATTGAAAATTATTTGGAGTAGCGAAACTTGTTTCGCGATAATAACACAGAGCAAACTCTGCTACTCCACTTACTCATTAAAGAGAAAGGATTTTAATGCTTTCCATTGGATTGAGCGGTGCAGTTTTAGGAATTGAGGCTTATCCTGTAAAGGTGGAAGTAGATATCTCTTCCGGACTTCCCCATTTCTCTACGGTCGGTCTTCCCGATACGGCGATCAAGGAGAGTAAGAACAGAGTCCTGGCGGCGATTAAGAATTCTGGATACGAATTTTCTATGAAAAGGATTACGGTCAATTTAGCTCCAGCGGCAGTAAAGAAGGAAGGTGCTGCTTTTGATTTGTCCATTGCCTTAGGGATTTTAGCTGCTACTGGTCAATTATCCCAGGATAGGCTACAGAAGTATATAGTTCTGGGAGAACTATCGTTGGATGGTAGTGTGCGTAAAGTCAAAGGTACCTTGCCTATTGCCCTGGCGGCAAGAGAGGCTGATGTAGATGGTCTAATTATTCCTGAAGGGAATAGAAAAGAAGCCTCAGTGGTGAAAGGTTTAAATGTTTTCCCGGTTAGAAATTTGAAAGAGACAGTAGATTTTTTGAATGGAAGAGATGAGCTTTCTTCCTTCTCTATAGATTTGGAAGAGGAATTTGAAGATAGGCGTAATTATGAGACAGATTTTGCTGACGTTAAAGGTCAGGAATATGCCAAGCGAGCCCTGGAAGTTGCTGCCAGTGGGGGACATAACATACTTCTCATTGGCCCGCCTGGGTCTGGAAAGACCATGCTGGCTAAGAGGTTGCCATCCATTTTGCCTACAATAACCTTAGATGAGGCATTGGAGACCACAAAAATTCACAGTGTCATTGGTCTAATCCCTTCAAGGTCGGCAATTGTAGGTACCAGGCCTTTTCGTTCTCCACACCATACCATCTCTGATGTGGCATTGATAGGAGGCGGTTCTTTTCCCAGGCCTGGCGAGGTTAGCTTAGCCCATAACGGGGTCCTCTTTCTGGATGAGCTTCCTGAATTTCACCGCAATGTTTTGGAAGTTTTGCGTCAGCCCATTGAGGATGGTGTGGTGACTATTGTCCGCGTAAGCACAGCTTTAACTTATCCTGCCAAGTTTATGCTGGCTGCAGCTATGAACCCCTGCCCTTGCGGGTTCTACGGCGATTCACAGAGAGAATGCACCTGCACTCCTTTTCAAATCCAGAAATATCGAGCTAAAATCTCAGGACCGCTCCTTGACCGAATCGATATGCATATTGAAGTGCCACCAGTTAAATACC
>DATKVN010000043.1 GCA_035530055.1 bacterium
AAGTTAAAAGAGGCAAAACCAAAGTCAATGTTGAGATATTTAGTTTCCATATTCTCATATATACGGGATTTGACTACAGATGAGGCAAAAAGGATTCTCAAATTCTTTGAGGACCATGAACAAACGGAAGCTTATTTTTTATTTATATATTTTGCTGAATTTAACCGGGATGAGTCCTTCGATTCAAATTTTTTCAAGAAAAAGTTAAGAGAGATATGCGAAAAAAGAAGTACATTTAGAGAAAGTTTCTCCCGAGAATTTTGGATAACAGCCGAAGATGACAATAAGGAAAAAACAAATAATTTTGAAAAAATAGAACAATACTGGAAATTACTATTTAATGAGTATCAGAAAGAAGTCTTTGAAGATCTTTATAGAACGTTGGAAATTACTTTAACTTGGCGTAGTAAATATGAAGGACATAAAGAACTGCTCAAGACAGCCTTTGATAAGGAAATTAATTACTACAAAGGTGCAGGAAAACCGGTGCAACTTTGGGAACCAGGAAGAGAAATATTTGAGATATTAAGAGACTATAGCGATGAGGCTTTTCTTGAAGTTTTTTATGGTTTAATAAAAAATCTCAATGAGAATATCCATTATTTTTGGATAAAGGACTGGATTGTCACATTTAAATCTATTAAACCAAAAACAAAAAATCAAAGGACTTTGTGTAGTAACATTAACTCTATCCTAAGAAAATTATATCCTGAGTATCTTGAAATTTAGAATTATGAAAGACAAATATTATCAGGTTATTTTGGAAAAATATCAAAACAAGAAAAGGGACTTTAATGGGTTGTTTCAAGCCGTTTTGTCGATTGGTGATGAGGTGGGATTGGAGAAGGCTTTGGGGTATTTGGAGAGGTGTGTGATTGAGAAGAGGTTGGGGTGGTTGGATGAGAGGCTGGATAAGATGGAGAGGACGGGGGTTGTTTTTGAGGATGGTTACAGGATTTTTTATGAGGAGTATTTGGGGATTTCGCCTCCGAAAGATGGGGAGGTGGTTGACAAAACAGATAAGAAAATGGTAATGAGGTGGTGGAACTATTGTCCTGTTTTGGAGGGATGTAAAAAGTTTGGTTTGGATACGAGGGTAGTTTGTAAGAAGGTGTACCATAAGCCGGTGCAAATTTTTCTTTCCAGGATTAATCCGAGATTGAAATTTGATAGAAATTATGATAGTATAAGGCCTTATACACCTTATTGTAAAGAGATTATAACTTTAGAAGAATAATTTTAGAAAGGGGGGAGAATGGAACAGGAAAAGAAAGAATTTATGCGATTTGGTGTGGAAGAAGTTGCACTGGAGATTGTGAGTGAGCCGTTTGTGGTGAACACTTTTCGGGGATTTGCGCCTGTTGTAAATGTCAAAGTGGAAGGAGAAGAAGGGACAAAAAGTATGTATATCAGTGCTAAGTCACTTGCGGATTCACTAACCCCGATGGTGGAGGAGAATGGCGGTAAATTCACAGGGCTTAAGTTAAAAATAAAGAAGGAGTCGCCGGATAATAGGGCTCCTTATGTAGTTGAAGAGATGAAATGATTAAATAGTTAGAGGAAATTCCTCTCACCTTGGTCCTGTCCCCAGAGGGGAGACGAGAGGAGAGATTGTGAAGATTGTAGCTGGGTTGGTAATCTTGTTGTTGGGATTACTGTTCCTGTTGAAAAATATTAATGTAGTGGATGTGGGGATATCAGGGATTATCAGGACTTACTGGCCATTGGTGTTGATTGTATTGGGGATAGGAGCGATTCGCATTTCTCGGAAAGTTCGTCGTGAGTTCCGGTGGGAAAAAGAAGAAGTGGAGCCGGAAGTGGAAGGGGGTGAGATAAGAATAAGTCGTAAGTTTGGCTCTTATGATTTTGATTTCAAGGGGAAGGAATTGCGTTCCGGGAAAATTGAGCTGGTGCTTGGGGAAGCGTCGTTTGATATTCGGGACGCAATCATACCGGAAGGCCACAATATTTTAAAGATATTGTCTAAAATGGCCAGTGTGAAAATAAAAGCAAATAAAGAACAGCCGCTCATGATTAAAGCGAAAGTTTTTATGGGTGAGGTGAAGATTTTTGAAAACCGGCAGTCCGGTTTCGTTCCGGAGGTTGAGTATAAGTCTGATACTTTTGAAACTTCGCCTTCCAAATTGACTTTACTGATTAAACATTCTATGGGAGAAGTAGTAGTAAATAATTAAGAAAGGGGGTAAACATGTACATTGGCTTGCTGGTAATTGTTGTAGGTGTATTATTTCTATTAAAAAATTTAGGAGTGCTTGCTGGGAATTTCTGGGATGTTCTCTGGCCGTTGATTATTGTAGTTGCTGGTATTTCGATGCTTTTTGGTCGTAAAAAACAGCATAGAGATTAAATAAAAGGAGTCAATAGAAAGATAAAGGTTTTATGAAAAAAAGAATATTTAGTGTTCTATTTATCTCAGTATTTGCGGCAATGCTGGGATTGGGGATTATTGCGCCCCTGATGCCGATTTACGCAAAAAGTTTAGGGGCAAGTGGTATATGGTTGGGGATAATATTTTCCGGTTATTCCCTTTCCCGCGCATTTTTTATGCCAATAATTGGAAAACTCTCTGACAGAAAAGGGAGGAAGAGATTTATAACATTGGGATTGTTATTGTATTCTGTAATTTCCTTGGTATATATCCTGGCTGGTAATGTTTACTATCTAACGACTGTCAGGTTTTTCCACGGACTTGCATCGGCGATGGTTATTCCTGTGGCAATGGCATATGTCGGGGAGAGTGCAGAAAAAGGGAAAGAGGGCAGGTATATGGGAACATTCAATATGTCACTTCTTTTAGGGATGGGTTCTGGTCCTTTTCTGGGTGGTATTCTGAATGATTCTTTTGGAATTGCATCAGTATTTTACGCGATGGCAGGTTTAACAGCAATCGCATTTTTGATAACGTTGATATTTTTGCCGGATATGAGGTTTTCGGGAATAAGGAAAACGAACAATCCAGTTCCATTTAAGGAAATCATCAAAAATAATGTTATGAGAGGACTCCTTCTTTATAGAGTTATTACTGCGATGGGAAGAGGTGGAATAATGGCGTTTCTGCCGATTTTTGCTTCCAGAATAGATATAACTTCATCTCAGGTGGGAATAATAATTTCTTCTCATATATTTCTTATTGCCTTGTTACAGAATCCATTTGGTAGGTTAGCAGATAGGTATAATAAGTTTTTTTTGGTGTTGATAGGTTCGAGTGTGGGGGCGCTGGCATTGTTACTGACACCAATTGCTCGTAATTTTTGGGAGTTATTTCTTATCGCTTCTCTTATGGGGCTTGGCGGTGCGGTATCGATGCCTTCTGCAGCAGCTATAACAGTAGAAGTGGGTCAAAGATTAGGAATGGGCGTTTCCATGGGACTATTCAATACAGCGATGAGCGTGGGTATGATAGTGGCGCCGTTAATAGCAGGTGTAGTTATGGATACTTTAGGGGTGAAACCTGTGTTCTTTGTGGCGGGAGTGATAAGCCTTTTGGGTACGTTTGTCTTTTACCATTATGTCAGACGAGGTCGCATGTCCTGGGAGTCAGCTTAATCCGGGAGAAAAAAATATTGACAAAAGGTAGGTAATATCATATATTAAAGAAGGATGGGAACGGAAAGTTAGCAAATAAGGTGAAACACGAATTTCCGTTGGGTCAATTATAATTGACAAAGGCGGCAAAATAAAGGCAAAGAAGCCCTAACGAAAGTTGGGGCTTTTTTATCGGTACAAGGAAGGAGGCAAGAAATGATTAATTATGGATTTACCAAAGAAGTAAAACTACCCTTTGAGGAGGTGATAGCAGTAGTAACCGAAGAATTAAAGAAAGAGGGCTTTGGAATTTTGACTAGAATCGACGTTCAGGAAAAATTCAAGGAAAAACTGGGCATTGACTTCAAGAAATATGTGATTCTGGGGGTTTGTAATCCAGCCAGCGCTCACAAGGCTATTGTTGCTGAAGAAAATATAGGGTTAATGCTTCCTTGTAATGTTATTGTGTATGAGAAAGAAGATAAAACTGTGGTTTCGATTATCAAACCGACAGTGGCGATGCGAATGATTGAGAATGAAGAGTTGAAACAGATTGCAACGCAGGTAGAGACAAAATTAAAAAATGTTTTTTATTCTATATAGTCAGAAAGCGACAGAACAACTATAAAAACAAAATAGGAAGAAAAAAGCGAGGGAAATATCAAAAATTCTTATTAAAAGAGTATATTGAAACCTGTATGGAGGTAATGAGAAGTGGCTGAGATAAAAGTAGATGTGAGAGGTGAGACTTGCCCGGTACCATTAGTGGAGACCCGCAAGGCTTTGCGAAAAGCATCACCAGGGGATATAGTGGAGGTTATCGGGAACCATCCACCTTCTAAGAAAGAGATACCAATGGCGGTTAAGGCTTTGGGGCTGGAACTGATGGAGGTGCAACAGGAAGGAGAAGTGTGGAAAATCAGGATACGCAGATGAAAAGGAGGGGAAACTATGGCCGATAAAGCTACCCTAATAGTTCATAGTGGCGACATGGACAAGCTGTACAGTGCCCTTATCATAGGCAACGGGGCGCTTTCAATGGGGATGGAAGTGTCACTTTACTTCACCTTTTGGGGGCTCCAGCGTCTCAAGAAAGGGGGGCTGGAAAAAGGGTCTCTCTCCAGGATGAATCTCCTGGGCCTCGGCAAGTGGATGGTGAGGCGTCGGATGAAAAAGGTCAGAATGGCTTCTTTAGAGAAGCTCCTGCAGGACTTCAAGGAACTTGGAGGTAAAATCATTGCCTGTGAAATGACAATGGAGATAATGGGAATAAAACAGAAGGACTTGCGCCAGGACCTGATAGACGATTACGGCGCTGTGGGAGTTTACATACAAGAAGCAAGGGAATCAACAATAACCCTGTTCATATAATAGTGAGGATGATATGTTGGACAAAGTTGTTTACCTGGACAATGCAGCGTCCACCCGGCTGGATGAGCGGGTGCTGGAGGTGATGAAGCCATACTTCTTTGATGTCTATGCCGTTGCCACATCGGAATTCGGCTACTCCCAGGGTATAGAAGCTCGGGAGACGCTGGACAAGGCCAGGGGGGTTCTTGCCAATGTTCTGGGGGCCTCCCAGAAGGAATTGATTTTCACCTCAGGAAGCACTGAATCCAGTAACATAGCTCTAAAGGGGGTAGCACTTGCTCTTGGCGAGAAAAAAGGTAAGCACATTATCATCTCCAAAATCGAGGACTTCCCTGTCCTTCACAGCGCCAAAGCTCTGGAAAAACAGGGCTTCCGGGTGACTTATCTGGACGTGGATAATGATGGCTTTGTGAACCTGGACCAGCTCAGAGAGTCCATCGTTGATGAGACCGTCCTGGTCTCCGTCCAGCATGCTAACCAGGAAATTGGCACAATCCAGGACATTGAAACTATCGCTCGCATATGTCGGGAAAAAGGAGTGCTTTTCCACACCGATGCCACCCACACTTTCACCAGAGTGCCTCTGGATGTTAAGAAGGTGTCGATGGATTTAATCACCGTCTCAGCCCATACAATCCACGGACCCAGGAGTATCGGTGGTCTTTACATCCGCAAGGGCACGCCCATTTCCAAGTGGGTGGACGGTGGCTTCCAGGAGTTTGACCTGCGCGCGGGGATAGAAAATATCCCCGGGGCGGTGGGCTTTGCTAAAGCGGTAGAACTGGTTACCCCCGAAGAGAACGAGAGGCTGGAGGCTATGCGTGACCACCTCATTGAGCGGGTGCTTGCTGAGATACCATCCACTACCCTGAACGGTCACCGCCGGAAGAGGATTCCCCAGAACGTCAACATCACCTTCCACTTAGTGGAGGGTGAATCCATCACTCTGCATCTGGATATGCGGGGCTTTGCCGTGAGCACCGGTTCGGCCTGCTTCAGCCGTTCTTTAGAGGCCAGCCACGTTATCCTTGGGATAGGTGGTGACCACGAAAGGGCACACGGATCGGTGCGCTTCACGTTCGGGCGCTATAACACTATCGAAGATGTAGACGCCGTGGTGGAGACACTAGCCGAGGTGGTACGGGAGCTAAGAATTATCAGTCCTTTGGGTAAAGAAGAAGAACAGGAGGAGGATTAGAAATGAAATTCCCATATAGTGAAAAAGTGCTGGAACACTTTCGCCACCCCCGCAACGTAGGTAAGATTAAGAATCCCGACGGTAAGGCAGTGGAGGGCAGCCCGGCTTGCGGCGATATGGTGGCGGTTTATATAAAAGTCGACCCCAAGACCAGGCGCATCGCCGACGTCAAATTTGAGTCTTACGGTTGCGCTTCTAACATTGCTACCGGTTCCATTATCACCGAGCTGGCCAAAGGTAAGACCATTGACGAGGCCAGGAAGGTTACCTGGAAGCAGGCTTCGGAAGCTCTGGGAGGGCTTCCGCCGATCAAGGTTCACTGCTCGGTGCTGGCGGTAGAAGGGTTGCGTTCGGCCATCCAAAACTACGAAGAGCGCCATGGCCTGGTTAAGAATCGGAAGCCTACCACGGTGGAGGAGGTGCGTAAGCGTCTGAAGAAGGTTATTAACCCCATAAGCGGGTTGAGTCTGGTGCGCACAAATTTGGTCAAGGACATAGAGGTAAAGGATGGAACCGTGCGGGTGGTGATTAACCTGCCTGCCAATCACCAATTTGCTTCCGCCATCAAGGAAGAAATCGTGGATAAGATAGAGCACCTGTGGGATGTGAAGAAATTAGTGGTTGAGTTTACGGAATAAGCTCTCAAAAAATTATTGGAAGAAAAACTCGACAATTTATTTCTTATTATGAAAGGGGGCGAGAAATATGTGTAAGACTTGTGGTTGCACACTGTGTAAGTGCGGGAAGAAGATAGTGAACAGAGTCTGCGAAGGATGTGGTAAACCCTACGATGATTGTACCTGTTAGAAGCCATAGTAGGGTGGGAAGATGGTTAGTTATGGTAAGGAGGTGAGACAATGAAAAAATTATTTTTGCTGTTGGCAATGATTCTATCCTTCTCGGGTAGAGTTTTCGCTAAGGGCAATTATGGCGGACACATGGGTTATTGGGGTCATATGACGAATTGCGGATTTGGAGGAATCTTTATGTGGATAATATTTCTGATTGTGATTGGCGTGGCGATTTACCTTGTTGTACAAGCTACAAAATCGAAAGGTCCAGAGAGTCCTTATAGAGAGACTCCCATGGAAATTTTAAAGAAACGTTATGCTAAGGGTGAAATTACGAAAGAAGAATTCGATAAAATGAAGAAAGATTTGGAAAGTTAAGCGGTGGCAGGGCAAAAAGTCTTGGCGGTTACAGGTAGCATATAGAGACAGATATGGCTGGGAAAGTCATCGTAGGTCTAAGGAAAGGGGGTGAGAAATATGCCAAAGCTAAATTCGCTGCAATGGGTAGCTCTGATATTGATTATCGTTGGCGGATTGAACTGGGGATTGGTTGGTCTTTTTGATTTTGACCTGGTTGCTGCTATTTTTGGCATGATGTCGGCCTTGTCACGCATTGTGTACATTCTGGTTGGTCTCTCCGCTATTTACACTTTGGGAACATTGGGGAAGCTGAGCAAATAATGATGGAGAGAGCTGGAAGACGTAAGCTTATGAAAATTGCGAGTATCTCCAGACTCATTGTTTCTATTCTTGTGTGCCAATTGGCGGGGATTGTTGGTTCAGCATTCACTCGTGCTTCAATCCCAACGTGGTATGCTACTTTGCAAAAACCAGCATTTACCCCGCCCAACTGGCTTTTTGCTCCTGTCTGGACTATACTTTTTCTGCTAATGGGTATATCTGCTTATTTGATATGGCGTGAAGGACTGGCAAACAGGCAGGTAAGTATAGCTCTATCTATTTTTGGAATCCAACTTGTTCTAAACATATTCTGGTCATTCTTTTTCTTCAAATTGCAATCCCCGCTTTACGGTTTTGTAGAGATAGTAATACTTTGGCTTGCGATTTTGTTCACAATTCTATATTTCTTAAAGATTTCCAGGACAGCGAGCTTGTTGCTTCTGCCATATCTCTTCTGGGTAAGTTTTGCAGCAGTTCTGAATTTTTACATAATGAAGCTTAATCCCTGAGCCTAGTGAACATACCTTAATATCCCTCCATGAATGTTACGAGTCACACCGGTTTAGCAATTTTCCCAAAATATCAGTTTGACGTATTGGATTAAGTTTAGTAAAATAACTGATTGTTGTTTCTTACTATCATCTCATAAGGGTTCAAGTATGATTGTCTACATAATTGTAGGATTTATCGCTCAAATAATTGATGGCGCTCTGGGAATGGCATATGGAGTCACTTCAACTACTTTCTTACTAAGCATGGGCATACCACCGGTGGCAGCAAGTGCAAGTGTTCACTCTGCAGAAGTATTTACAAGCGGTATATCTGGGCTTGCGCACTTAAAGTTTGGAAATGTGGATAAGAAACTGTTCAAGAAGCTCTTGATTCCCGGAATAATTGGAGGAATTTTAGGAGCATATATTCTTACTGTTGTGCCGGGAAAAACGATAAAGCCCTTTGTTGCGTTCTACTTGCTTATAATGGGTTTGATTATACTTCGAAAAGCATTCAAAAAAGTTGAACAGAAAGAAGTGAAAACCAAACTATTACCGTTAGGAGTATCCGGGGGATTCTTCGATGCGATTGGAGGTGGCGGTTGGGGCCCGATAGTAACATCTACTTTAGTAGCCAGAGGACATAATCCCAGATTCTCGATTGGTTCGGTTAACCTGGCAGAGTTTTTCGTAACCGTAGCTGAAGTGGCAACTTTTTTGACAATAATCGGATTAGTACATTGGCAGATAATCGTCGGTTTAATCATTGGGGGAGTTATGGCTGCTCCTCTGGCAGCTTATGTGTGCAAGAGGCTCCCTTCCCGGGCATTAATGATAATGGTCGGATTATTAATTATGGCTTTGAGTATAAGAACGATATGTTCTGCTCTATTATGAGAATGGGATCGGGTTTTGTGACGGAGGTCGGATGTCAATTAAGAATTGCATTTTGGGGATTAGTGCAGGGATTCTTTTAGTTTTATCATTTCCTCCAGTTAACTTCTCTTTTTTGATTTGGTTTGCCTTAGTACCTCTGTTTTTTGCTATTTACTTTTCAAAAAGCCCAAAGGAAGCAGTTATTGTTGGTAGTTTGACCGGCCTTGTTTTTTATGGAATAAGTTTAAACTGGTTTTTTAAACTTTTTGGGTTACTGGCCATTGGATTGATATGTTTATTGGCTATTTTTATAGGGATCTTCTCATTTTTGGTAAAATATATATATTCAGATTTGAGTAACCCGTCGTTACCGGAGCCGACAAAACAACAACTCACCTCTCCTTCACGGAGGTCATTATCTTTAAAGGGTCTTCTTCTTTTCATTCCTGTGTGCTGGGTGGCAGTGGAGTTCTTTCGTTCTGAATTATGGTGGTTGAAGTTTCCCTGGCTGGCACTGGGTTACTCACAGTGGGACCATCTACCTCTACTTCAATTGGCTAGTTTGGGCGGGGTTTATGGACTATCATTTTTTATTGTCCTGGTAAACGGCGTTGTTTTTCGTAGCTTGCTTGTTAAACGCTCGGACGCTGGCTTCAAATGGAGGCGGCATCTCTCTCCGCTAATTATCATAATCATTATCATGGGCATCGTTCTTTACTGGGGAAATTGGGTTATTGGAGCCAGAACCCACCTGAAAGGGGACCCGGGAGCCAAGGAAATTGGAGTTGCAGCTATTCAGGATGAATCTTTTATTCAAGACAAATTGATTGCTGCAACAAGGAAGGCAATAAAAGAAACACCCAATTTTATAGTCTGGCCGGAACTTTCGGCTTTTTTGCTCCCCGGTGAAAAGGAGAAGAGACTGGCCTCTTTTGTCGATTTAGCCAAAGACAGCAAGGCCTATTTGGTTACTGGATTTCTTGAATTCTTCGGCTTTGGCAAAAAGAAATTTGAAAACTACGCTTTACTCTTTTCTCCTCAAGGAGAAATAATTGGTAAACACACTAAAATCCATCTGGTACATTTTATTGAGGGTGCGTTTGAGAAAGGAAATGATTGTAGGGTTTTTGAAACCCATCATGGTAAGGTTGGAATACAAATCTGTTTTGATTTGGATTATGTGGATGTTACTCGCACAATGGTAAGGTCGGGAGCAGAGATGTTTTTCGTGCCCGGTCTTGACCCAATTTTTTGGGGCAAATGGGAACATCTCCAGCGTTCGTCGATGGCTCCCCTACGAGCTGTGGAATCGAGGAGATGGATTGTTCGGGCAGCTTCTTCTGGAATGTCACAAATTATCGACCCTTATGGACGGGTAACAGATTCTCTGCCCATCGGGGTAGAAGGAATTTTGGTTGGTAAGATTTCGGTCAATAATAGAATAACCTTTTATCACCATTATGGTTGGGTCTTCCCCTATGTTTGTTTAGGTGGATTAGTGGTTGGGTTGGGGGTGAAGTTCTTTTTAGGTAAAGGAAAGCGAGGAAATAGATGATTGTGGCTGTTATTGGTGGGAATTATTGTAGTCGGGAAATGGCTAAAGTTGCTTATGAAGTGGGAAAGAGGATTGCCGAGAAAAAGCATATTCTTATATGTGGAGGATTGAGAGGGGTGATGGAAGCATCCTGTCGGGGAGCGAAGGATGGAGGGGGTTTGACAATAGGTATTCTTCCAGGCAGAGATAAAAATGACGCTAATCGCTTTGTGGATATACCCATTGTCACGGCAATGAGTCATGCTCGAAATGCAATTATTACGCGCACTGCTGATGTTTTGATTGCTGTGGACGGAAGGTATGGGACTTTATCTGAGATTGGACTGGCTCTTGCCACAAGCAAGAAGGTGGTGGGAATCAATACCTGGGATATTGAAGGTGTAATTTCTGTGGGAAGTGTGGATGAGGCAATGGAGGAGATAGAAAAGGTATAAGAAGGGTTCACGTCCCCCCTCACCTTAATCCTCTCCCCCGAGGGGAGAGGAGAAAAAGATGAAAGAACAAGGGCAAAAATAGTATTTGTGGGAGGGAGAATTGAGAGCAATTGTTCAGAGAGTATCTGAAGCGAGAGTGAGTGTTAAGGAAAATGAATCATTGAGAGAGATAAATAAAATTAGAAAAGGGTTGGTAGTTCTTCTCGGTGTGGGAAAAGAGGATGGCGATGAGGATGCTGAATATCTTGCGGAGAAGATTTCTAACCTGCGTGTCTTTCCTGATGAGAATGATAGAATGAACCTTTCTATTCTCGATGTGGGAGGGGAAATTCTGGTTATTTCCCAGTTTACCCTGTATGGAGATTGTAGAAAGGGGAGACGGCCCGATTTCACTTCTGCTGCCCCACCAGAGATAGCAGAAGGTCTATATGAAAAATTTATGGAAAAGGTGAAAGCAAAAGGAGTAGAGGTTAAGTCTGGGGAGTTTCAGGCTCGGATGCTGGTTGATATTCGTAATGATGGGCCGGTGACGATACTTCTGGAGAGTAAATGAAACCCCCTCACCCTATCCCCGGAGGGGAGAGGAGACTTGAGGAATAGTGCGAAAAAGAACTTTCCTTATATTATTTTCAATCGTAGTGATTATGGTTATCCTGGTCGCCTACCGCTGGTCACAACCAGATATCTACCTGGAAACAGAGAAGAAGACCCATCTCCATTACGACTTCGTTGACATTTCTGCTGGAATAAGAAATAGACACTTTAAAGAAGATTTTAAACAGAGAATTCTCCCTGCCATAATCTACAGGGGAATATCTCCTGTTTCTACGATTGGTAAGAGATGGTCTGTGGAATTGAAATATGATGAGAAGAATGGTCGCTGGCAAGGAAGATGGCCAGTCCCCTGGAATGCTCCTGAGGGAGAGTACAGGGTTGAAATCTGGTTATCTTCTGAACTGAAAGAGAGAATGCGTCTCGGGGAATGTAAATTTTTCATTGCCCGTCGGAAGCCTCAAAAGTTGAATCCTGGCTTATCTGTTATGACTATGGAGAACATGCGTCCATTGAAGACAATGAGGGTAAAGGGACCGGATGGAGAATGGGGCGATTGGAAGAAGCTCTTCGATTGGGTAGAGTTTTCTGGAGCTAATACTTTCTGGTATATGGCAGGTCAGACTTCAGCTTATGCGGAGAAGTTGCCTGATGATTTTCCCTGGAACAATGAAAATCTCGATTTTATTGATGATTTAGCTAAAGAGGCTGAGAAGAGGGGTATCGATTTTGGCTATTGGGTTCAGTGTTACATCGTCCTTGGCCCCAGAAGATATAGGGCTAATTATGAGTATGGGTGGGGTTATGAATATAAGCTGGAGAAATCTATTCCTACCCGTGGTATCTCTATCGGGGATAAGAAGCGGATAGAAGACATAATTGAATTTATCAAAAGATTAAATAAAATTGAAGAAATCGATTATGTAGGGTTTGATTATATTCGCACAGCAAAAGGTGGGCTGGAGTTGGTGGATGAGTTTGTTAGAGAAATGGAAGTGGATGTTCCTGAGAAGTGGGAAGAATTTTCTAAAAGAGAACGGATGGAGTGGTTGGGCAGGATAGTGGAGCGTACACGGGGAAGGGATATCCCGCTCATAGACCAGTGGAATTGGTGGAGGGCAAGACAGGCAGCAATAGTATTGAAGAGAATAAAAGAGGAAACGGGTCTTACCAAGCCTCTGTGGGTGTTCAATCTGAGCTGGGAGAAGGGCTGGCAGCATGGTCAGGATGTGGTGATGAAGAACGATGCTGGTGTAGACATCATCGCAATAATGCTCTACGAGGCAGACCTTAAGCAGTTAGATTGCTTGATTGAGGACTGGAAGGACTATGTAAACAGGGGAGATGCCAATTTGATTGTTGGCGATGATTATGATTGGCCACTCCATCAATATACTCTGAATCCTGCTGGTCCGGAGGATTTTTATGAACGGACATTAAAAGCAATGGAGAATATCTATGGAGATGGACTGGTCTCAGGAATATTTACTCATGACTTAGCGCGGGCTCTATGGGGAAGGAAGGGCCCATATCCGTCTCAAGAGTGGGTATTGGCTGGCGCTTCCAGTTTTTCCCGACTAAGGGAAGAATGGGAGATAACTCCTGTCCACATTGAGATTGAGATTCCCGAGAAGGTTCTTTTCAATACAGAGTTTTCTGCAAATGTAGTGGTGAAAAATTGTGGCCCCCTTGAGGTGAAGAAGATAGAAGTTTCTATACTGCCTCAGGAAGGAATTAAAATTGTTTCTGGAAATTATAAAGAGATAAAATCCCTGGCTCCTGGGGAGAGTGAGAGAGTGGAATTCAAGTTAAAGATAAATGAGTTCGATTATGAACGGGGATTTCGACATATGGTAGCCTCAAGGACAGAGTGGGAATCTGGTGAATTTCCCAGTTATGCTTTTAAATATCTGAGCTTGATTGAGGAACCCCTTCTGTTTCCTGCCACAACATTTGCAATGTTGGAATAAAATATGGGTAAATGGCTGGTAAAAGTAATTCTAATATGTTTATTATTAATTTTCCTTACAGGGTGTTTCTCAGAAGGAGAAAAAGGTGGAAAAAAAGGAGTGGAAATGGAGATTTATCTTATACCAATTGGAGATGTTGAGAAAGATGTCCTTTTGAAATTGTCCTGGGTTTTGCGAGAGAAGTTTGAGGCAGTGTTTGAGGTGGGTGAGCCATTGCCACTTTCTGAAGATGCTTATAGGCCTCGGCGGGGACAATATTTTGCCACTCCTATCCTGGAAGAATTAAAGCAAAATATCTCGGAAGATGGAAAGAAAGTCTTAGGTGTTCTCGATGTGGACATCTTCGTTCCCGCACTGAACTTTATCTTTGGTCAGGCAGACCTGGGTAGAAATGCGGCTTTGATTTCTTTAACTCGATTGCGGGAAGAGTTTTACGGAAATAGTAAAAATGAAGAACTCTTCTTTAAGAGGGCACTTACGGAAGCGACTCACGAATTGGGACATACTTTCGGTTTAAGGCATTGTGACAATCCGAAATGTGTGATGCGCTTTTCCAATGATATTCGGGACACTGATATAAAAGGAGCAGATTTTTGTGAACAGTGCAGAGAAAAACTGGAGATAAAGCTAAGATGAGAAAAAAAATTATTCTTTTTTTGATAATATCCTGTTTAATGGTCCTCAACTGTTGCCGAAAAAAAGAGGTCAGAGTCAATTATAAGGAGCTGGAGAAGGAAAGAAAGGTAATGGTGGTTGAACAGATTGAGGAGAGGGGAATAAAGGATAAGCGGGTTCTGGAAGTAATGGAGAGGGTTCCCAGACACGAGTTTGTCCCGGAAGAATACAGAGCTTTTGCCTATGAGGATTCTCCTCTTCCTATAGGGGAAGGGCAGACTATTTCCCAGCCCTACATTGTCGCCCTAATGACAGAATGTCTGAATCTGGAGGGCGAGGAGAAAGTATTGGAAGTGGGTACGGGCTCAGGTTACCAGGCAGCTATACTATCTGAACTGGCTAAGGAAGTGTATACGATTGAGATAGTGGGGCCATTGGCTGAAAGGGCAGAAGAGCTTCTTAAGAATTTGGGTTATAGGAATGTGAAGGTAAGATGTGGTGATGGATATTTAGGATGGGAAGAGTATGCGCCTTTTGATGGAATTATAGTGACCTGCGCACCTGAGCATATTCCCCAGCCTCTAATTGACCAACTTGCCGAAGGTGGCAGGATGGTGATACCTGTAGGAGAAACCCAGTTTCCCCAGGTTCTTAAGCTTGTAGAAAAAAGAGAAGGAAAAGTGACTATGCGGAATGTAGTTCCTGTCAGGTTTGTTCCTATGACCGGGGATGAGGTGGAAAAACGGAAGAGGTGAATTTACACAATGGAGTATCAGGGCTTCATTACCAAAGATTCTGTTCCTTTCGATCCCCTCGAGTTATCAAGGGAGACGGAAAAGTTATGTATGAAGGGTTCTTCCCGCAAATATACGAATTTCTACTGTACAGGGGTATATGGAGGAATTTCTACTGGTTATCTTGTGGGTTGCTGTTTGAGATGCGTGTTTTGTTGGGTTTCATTCTCCCGCGATTTCCCATACAAATATGGAAAATTCTTTACTCCTGAGGAGGTTTTTGAGAGGCTCCTTTCTAATGCCAAAAGAGCAAAAGTTAAGAAATTGCGCGTATCCGGTGGAGAGCCAACTCTGGGGAAAGCGCATCTACTCAGGCTTCTGGACCTGGTTGAGGATACTAATTACTTCTTTTTTCTGGAAACAAATGGGGTTCTTTTGGGTAAAGAGCCAGAATATGTCAGGGCTTTAAAGAAATATAGAAATCTCTATGTCAGAGTTTCCATAAAGGCTGGCACTCCTGAAGGGTTTGAGAGGAGGACAGGGGGGAAGGGTGAATTTTATGAACTGCCCTATCTGGCTGTGGAGACCTTGAAGAAGGAAGGCTTATACTTTCGGGTGGCCCCAATGAGTGATTCCCGGTTGATGCCTAAAGAGGAAAGAAAGGAAATGGTAAGAAAATTAAGGGAGGTTGGCTATAAAGACTATCTGGAAGAGGAGATTTGCGATCCCTATGACACTTCGGTTAAAAGGTTGAGAAAGGCTGGCTTTTCCATATTTTAGCCTTGGAGTCCTCCCGAAAGGTCCGGGCGACCACAAGGGTCGCCCCTACGCGATTCGCAAGGAGTCCAGGATTTTGGAGTCCTCCCGAGAGGGAGGTATAACCGGAACCTTGCTTTCGCAAGGAGTCCAGGATTTTGGAGTCCTCCCGAAAGGGAGGTATGAAAGGGACCCTTGCTTTCGCAAGGACTCCAAGTTTTTGGAGTCCTCCCGAGAGGGAGGTATAACCGGAACCTTGCTTTCGCAAGGAGTCCAGGATTTTGGAGTCCTCCCGAAAGGGAGGAAAATTAGACGAGAAGATTTCATCCTCCTCATATTTATCAGGATAACAAGTTCTACTTTATTACTACGAAGACATTTAAGAATAGAAGATTTTTTAATACCCTAGACAAGAAGTCTATGTTTGGTCAAAGTCTTCGTACGGCGATAGAGAAATTCTCATTTGAATTGGTTGCATGGGTTTTCCTTGATCAGCATTATCACATGATCATCAAGGTAGGATTGGGCAAACAACTTGGTCGTTTCATTAACAATCTTCATGCTAATTCCTCCCGTCTTCTGAATAAGGTTGAAAATAAAAATGGCCGAAAGATATGGTATCAGTATTGGGATAGATGTATCCGCAGTGAGCGAGATTTTTGGACAAGAATAAACTATATTCACCATAATCCAGTGAAACATGGTTATACGGTCAAAATAGAGGACTACCTTTTTTCCAGTTACAATTCATATATTGAAACAAAAGGAAAAGATTGGATGGATTCTTGTTTTCTTGATTACCCGATTATTGATTTTACTTTGGAAGAAGGTGATTGAGAACTGGAGTCCTCCCGAGAGGGAGGTATAACCGGAACCTTGCTTTCGCAAGGAGTCCAGGATTTTGGAGTCCTCCCGAGAGGGAGGTATGAAAGGGACCCTTGCTTTCGCAAGGAGTCCAGGATTTTGGAGTCCTCCCGAAAGGGAGGTATGAAAGGGATCCTTGCTTTCGCAAGGAGTCCAGAAATAATCCTTGCTTTCGCAAGGAGTCCAAGAAAATGTAATGAGAGTAGTTATGGTTAAGGTTGGTTGTTGTGGATTTGCCGTGGCCAGGGCGAGGTATTATGAGAATTTTGAAGTTCTGGAAATACAGAAAACCTTTTACCAGTTCCCCAGGCTGGGAACTGTCCTTAAGTGGAGGGAAGAGGCTCCTAAGGTATTCGAATTTACCTTAAAGGCTCCCCAGTTGATAACTCACTTGCCATCCAGCCCGACCTACAGGAAACTGGGCTATTCAATTCCGGATAAACAGAAACCATACTATGGATTCTTCAAGCCAACCGATATGGTCTTTGAAGCGTGGGAGAAGACTCAGAAAATAGCCCAACTTCTGGAAGCGAAAATAGTTATTTTTCAGATGCCACCCAGCTTCCAGCCCACTGTGGAAAATAAGAGGAATATGAAAAAGTTCTTCAGGAAAATTAAAAGGCAGGGTCTCCGTTTAGTC
>DATKVN010000044.1 GCA_035530055.1 bacterium
CTAAGTTTGACCTGTGTTTTTGAACTTATGTTCACAATTCTATTACGCTGGGCAGACAGGTTAAAATTCACCCGGCAATTACCCTGGTTTTTTATAAATAGTTCCTTCAATTTCTTTAAAGTATCCTCTTCCAACCCGGCTGTGGATAGCTTCAAAGTCATCTGGTGGATGAGAAGCTCCCTGGCACGACTAAAGGGAATTACTTCCGAAGCCACAATCCTCGGTTTCTCTTCCCGCCAATTAAGCCTTCCTTTGACTATAACCATCTCATCCCTAATCAAGCACTTTCCTATGCCTTTCTCATAAGCGTCGGGAAAAACAATGACTTCCACCATTCCCGTCAAGTCCTCTAACTTAAAGATAGCCATCAATTGACCCTTCTTCGTTTTCTTCTTGTTGAGAGAACCTATTATTCCCCCTACGCTCACTTGACTTTCGGTCTTTGACTCGTACAGTTTATCTATTGAATGGCTGACATAACTGTTCATCTCTTCGGCAAACTTTGCCAGGGGATGACCTGTAATATAGAAACCCAGTACTTCCTTCTCGTATGCCAGTAATTTATTCTCTTGCCATTCCTTTGAGGGAGGCAATTCCTCTGCTTCTCCAAGAGTAGAGTCGACGAGATCAATGAAAGAAGTCTGACCGCTCAGTCGCTCCTTCTGGACCCGCAATGCTTTCTCTAAAGCGAGGTCCAATCCTTTAAATAACTGAGCCCTTGGTTGACCAAGCGAATCGAAACACCCCGCCTTAATCAAGCTCTCAACTGCTCTTCTATTGACCAGCCTCGAGTCAACCCGAACACAAAAATCGCATAGTGATGTAAACGCTTCTCCACTTTCCCGGGCACTTACAATAGAGTCTATAGCCCCGTGCCCCACATTCTTAATAGCTAAAAGACCAAAGCGAACATTCCCATTTTCTATTCTGAATTCTGAAAAACTTTTCTCCACACTTGGTGGCAGCACAGTGATGCCCATCTGATGACACTCAGATATATATTCTACGATTTTATCGGTATTCTCCATTTCGCTACTTAAAAGCACCGTCATATACTCCAGTGGATAATTTGCTTTGAGCCAGGCAGTCTGGTAAGCCAGAAGCGCATAGGCACTTGCGTGGGACTTATTGAAACCGTATCCACCAAATTTCACCATGGCATCGAATATTCTATTTGCTTTCCCTGGGGAAATTTCTTTCTTTCCTGCCCCCTTTACAAAATTCTCTCGCTGTCTTTCAATTTCTGTAGGTATCTTCTTCCCCATCGCCTGGCGCAAGACATCAGCCTGTTCTGGAGGAAAGCCTGCTAATTCCGTAGCGATGCGCATAACATCTTCTTGATAAAGGATTACACCATATGTATCCTTTAGAATTGGTTCAAGCGAAGGATGTTCATAGTTTATTTTCGCACGTTTATGTTTTCTGGCCACAAACTCATCTACCATTCCGCTCCCAATAGGACCGGGACGATAGAGTGCTACAAGGGCAATTACGTCGGAAAATTCTGTTGGCTTTAACTTTCTTAAAAGGTCCCTCATTCCTGCACTCTCCAACTGAAAGACACCGGCAGACTTTGCTTGTGCTAAAAGTTTGTATGTTTTCCTATCATCAAGGGGAATATCAGAGGGTTCTCTGGGAGCTTCTTTCGCTCTCTTACTTATAAGCTTCAAGGCTTCATCAATCACCGTCAGTGTTCTCAATCCCAGAAAATCTATTTTCAAAAGACCCAATCTAATTAAGGCAGAATCTTCGTACTGAGTAGTTACCACATTCTTACTACTCTTTGCTAAGGGCACATAATTAACCATCTCTCCAGGGGTAATTACAATTCCTGCAGCATGGACGCCCGTATGGCGTTTGATTCCTTCAATTCTCTGAGCCGTGTCCAATAGATTCCTGACCACGCCCTCAGTCTCATATCGCCTGTTCAATTCCGGCACCAGCTGTAAAGCACCCTGTATTGTCTCGCCAAAAGGAATCAATTTGGCAATTCCATCTACCTCAAGCAAAGGAACATTCAATACCCTGCCAGTATCTCTGACCACAGCCCTGGCTAACATAGTTCCGAAAGTTATAATCTGAGCTACATTTTTTTGTCCGTATTTCTCCTTCACATAACCAATAACTCTATCTCGTCCATTATCGGCAAAATCGATATCGAGATCGGGCATACTCTTTCTTCCAGGATTCAAGAATCTTTCAAATAGAAGACCGTACTTCAACGGGTCCAGTTCAGTAATTCCCAGAAGATAGGCAACGAGACTTCCAGCGCCAGACCCTCTACCCGGACCTACCATTATCTTTTGATGTTTCGCATACTCTATGAAATCCCACACAATCAGGAAATAACTGGCAAACCCCATCTGGCTTATGACCGAGAGCTCATAGTCCAACCGTCTACGTATATCGGGCGTAGCTTTCGTATATCTTTTCTTTAACCCTTGTTCACAAAGATTTTTTAAATACTCATCGAAGTTATAATTCTCCGGAACTTTGTAGTCGGGCAAATGCATTGTTTCAAAGTCGAGCTGGAGGTTACATTTTTCAGTAATCTCTATTGTGTTCTTTATTGCCTGTGGGATTTCAGCAAAAATTTGCTTCATTTCTTGAGAGGATTTAAAGTAGAATTCTTCTGTGGAAAACTTCAGATGTGAGGGATCATCGAGCGTTTTGCCGGTACCAATACAGAGAAGTATCTCCTGGGCATAGGCATCAGTCTTATCCACGTAATGGCAATCGTTGGTAGCTACCAATGGAACTCCCATCTCTTTCCCTAATTTAATTAATTCTCCACAGACCTTCTCCTGTTCACTGATTCCGTTATCTATCAGTTCAAGGTAAAGGTTCTCCTTACCGAAAATCTCGCCATAAAAGGAAATGTCCTTTTTAGCCTTATCATGGTCGTCATTTAATATAGCCTGGGAAATCTCGCTCTTAAGGCAACCAGTCAAACATACCAGTCCTTTTGAGTATTCTTTAAGTACTTCCTTATCTACCCGGGGTCTGTAGTAGAAACCTTCAAGATAGCCGATACTCACCAGTCTAATCAAATTCTCATACCCGGTTTTGTCCTTTGCTAAAAGAATTAGATGGTTTGCTGCCCCCGATATACCGCTTCCCTCCTTAACATACCGGCTTTGTGGAGCAACATAGATTTCGCAACCTATAATCGGTTTTATCCCGCTATTCACACATGCCTGGTAAAAACCAATTACGCCAAACATATTCCCATGGTCAGTAATTCCCAAAGCGGGCATCTTGTACTGGGATGCTCGCTGAATAAGATTCCCGGGAGCCTTATGGTTATCCAGAATACGACAGGCACCATCGAGAAGGCTGTATTCAGTGTGCAGATGTAAATGGACGAAATCTGAATGTTCCATAAGATTCACCAAGTCTGTTGGAGTAGCGAAACTTGTTTCGCGCTAACTAGCCGCAGAGCAAGCAAACGCACCGCAAGCGGTGCTACTCCAATTATTGGAGTAGCGAAACTTGTTTCGCGCTAACTGACCGCAGAGCAAGCTCTGCTACTCCTTTCCAGCGAAGAAATTTTGTAGGAAAAATCCAAAGGAAGGCTACGAAAATCTATCAAATCAGGAAGGTAAAGTCAAGGAAAAATGTCGAAGGTGAACGTCTAAAATTCCGCTGCCGTAGTCACGTAAAGTTTTAAATAACGATTTAAAAGAAACTCTTCTTCCAGGAGTCTTATTCTAATAACGAATATATATTTTTTGCCAGCATATTCTTCTCTTTCAGGAAAGTTAAGGTACATCCTTACCTTGCTTTTTTTCTTTCTTTTTAGACCAAAATCCGACTTGTCAAAAGTTAAAAAATCCGGGTCGGGACAGTCCTCATATCCATCTTCAATTTCTATTCCTGCTCTTTTTGCAGAGATACTTCTTACCTCGTAAATATGAGGATAACGACTAAGATTTTTCACTTCTAATACCTTTCCAATCACTTTTTTAATATCGCAAACTTCCCCTATTTTTACATTCTCCAGTACCATCTCGTCTGGAAAAACAGCGAAGTCTAATTTCCCTGCAAACTCTTGAGACAAATCCCTTTCCTTTTCAGAAATTTCAAGGAGAAGCCTGCTCTTCAAACCCAAAGCAATGGGTAGATTCCCCTTGCCCACAGTGTGTGACCAGATGTAAACTTGATATTTCTTACCTAGATATTTCTTATTGCGGGGAATAGTGACAATTACATTAGTCATTGCATTTTTTGACGGCTCGACAGAAAAGTAATCCTTTTCCAACTCTATCCAGGAAGCGTCGGGAATTGGCTCATATCCCTCCTTCAATTCACTTTTAGATGGCACCAATACTTCTATTTTCAACCCAACGGAATCTTTACCTTTATTTCTCACCCGCAATTGCCGATTAACTTTCTGCCCAATTGTATAGTTCTTTCCGATACTTAAGTTCCGGACAGTCACCTCAGTGAAGCTAGTTGATATTCCTCCTGTATTACCATCTCTGGGAAGAGAAAGTAACAGCATCAGAGATAAAATAAGAAGGTAAGCCTTTATCCCTACACCAGTTTTTCCCATTCCCCCTCCAGCTACTTTTTAATTTTCATTCTCTCCTTTGCTCTCTCAATAAGTCTTAGCGATTGAGTATGATCCGGTTTCAATTGTAGAACCTTTTCAAATTCAGCAATAGCTGCCTCATATTCCCCTCTCTTGTAATGGTCGATTCCACGATAATAGTATCTCCTCATTTCCTCTGTTTTTTCTTCTTCACTTAAAGGTTTCGTGGGAATACCTATTTCTGCCGGTGAAGGCCTTGGCGTTTCTGATACTGTTTCCCTAAGCCCACCAAAACGTAATGTCACTGAGAAACGATGAGAACCATAAGTCCCTCTGAGCCCGGAAAGGGGATAGATGAAAGCATAATCTATTTCGAATGAAGATACCTGACAACTTCCTCCCAGAGAGAAACTCTTAAAGCCATCACTCCCTATATCTATCCCTCCACGAACTCCCATTGACTTACCTGAGAGCCACTTCTCCGCGCCAGCAGAAATGTTAAACTCCCTGTGTTTATAAACAGCATCTAAGGCAAAATTAATTAAATTAATTTTATCTCTGTAAGCAACACCTATTCTGACTCCCAGGGGAAGTTTATCTCTTTTATCTGCCAGATTCATATTTGGCTGAATGATATCTGTGATGGAAAGTCCAGAAAAGATATTGGCAGTAAGATTATATAAAAGCCCAATATCACTACTAAATCCTATCCTGGAATAACCTTTTTCCTGAAAAAGGGGGTCAGACTTTGTGTATTGGTTATTATTATATCGTTTGTATAGTAATTTGAAGTTCAGCCCGGCAGAAAGCGAACTAAATAACTTATTGCCATAAGAGAAGATAAAGGTATCTTCTCGATAAAAACCCTTCAGCCCCAGGCTCAGCCAGCCCACTCCTATTCCGCCCAATTTTTCCAGGGGATGAGCGTAGCCGATGAATGCATTCCCCAGGTTACTCCCATCGTCCAGTCCCCAGTAGAGTCTTCCATATCCGCTGGTGAACTCTGGCTGGGTTAGTCGACTCAATCCTGCAGGATTATAATAGAGGGAATGGACATCGTCAACCAGAGCGACAAAGGCACTTCCCATTCCTATGGGTCGCGCTCCCACACCAATGTCCCCAAAATCCCCAAAAGAGACATTAGACCCAAGACTCAAGACTATAGTCACTAACCCTATGAAAATGGCATTTTTGTTCATCAGTCCCATCCCTTTCGGGCGGCCACGGCGGGCCGCCCCTACACCGCCTTTTATTTATAATTGACCATTCATAATTCATAATTTATTTAGCAAGGACTATTGTGCCATTTATAGTTTGGCCTTCTACTTCTATCTGGTAGATATATATGCCACTAGGTACTATATTCCCACCCTCGTCTTTCCCATCCCAGGTGAACTTATCTTCCCCACCTCCAACGATATCAAGCTGTCTTACCGCCGACCCTTTGATATCATAAATCCAGCAAACTATACTGTTCTCATCAATATTTTCGTATTCGAAAGTTACCTGTTCATTATTACCATCACCATTTGGGGTAAACACACGTGGACGTGGGTAACCCTCATCTAGCTTAAAACCTGAGGCAGAGATATTGAAAGCAAGCATTTCAGCATCTCCTTCTCTTCCAGCCGAAAGTAGACCAAAATTAAAAACAAGAATAATACTAATCAAAAGTAGAGAGAACCCGAATCTCCTCTCCACCTTTCCCAATCTTTCTGTTCTGTAATTCATAATTTACCCTCCTCGCTCATAGTCAAGATTCTTATCCTTTGCCATCTTCTCAAAACCAGTCCCGTAGGGGATGACCGCCGTGTCATCCCTGGGCGGCCACAGCGGACCGCCCCTACATTCACTAATCTTTACTACTTCTTTCCTTCTTTTAAACCTTCTTTTATAAGTCGTTTTAACTGAGCTGGATCTATTGGTTCAATTAAGTAATCAAAGATTGCCTTTCTTGTCGACTCTTCGAGAGTCTCTAAATCAAGTGCACTGAATCGGCTCATCATAATCACACAGGTCTTTCTATTCATCTCCTTCAATTTTGTTGCCAATTCCAAACCACTCATATCTGACAACTCAAAGTCTATAAGCGCAACATTGAAGAAACTCTCTTCTGCTCTCTTTAGCGCTTCTGAACCATTATTGACTGGAATTATCCTGTATCCTTCTTCAGTCAATATATTTGAAATTGTTTCTTTGTGAGCTGGTTCCCCATCAACCAAAAGGACTTTCACTCTCTGCCAGGAAGAACCGACTCCTTTCTTCTGCTCCTGGACCTCTTCTATTACCCTCAACAACTTTTCCATATCCAGGAAAGGCTTATACAGACAGGTGTAAGCTCCCTTCTTTAGCGATTTTCCCGCGAGTCCCTCTGAAGAGTATCCGGTCATCATTACTACGCCTATATCGGGTTTAATCTCTTTCACCACTTCCAGAACTTCCATCCCATCCATTCCTGGCATCCTTATATCTAAAAGTATGACATCGAAATCGCTTCTGCGAACAATATCGATTGCTTCATAGCCATCCTTAGCTACGAATGCCCTGTAGTTTCTGTCAACCAGAATATCCCTTAGAGTTTCACGATCTTCAACCCTGTCATCGACCACCAAAATTAGAGGCCTTTCCAGGATAGACTCAATAGTGGCCACAAGCTTTTTCACATTAAAAGGTTTATCGACCACCGCATCAACTCCAGATCCCATAGCGTCCTTTATCTCCTCCCTTACGCTTCCAGCAGTCATCATTATTATAGCTGCTGAGGGGTGGAGATTCTTTACTTCTTTGAAGCTCTCCACTCCACTTATCCCTGGCATTTTGAGGTCCATGAGAATGATATCGAAGTATTTCTTCCTTAAAAGTTCGAGCGCCTTAATTCCATCCTCCACCATAGTTACATTATAGCCCTTGCTCTCAAAA
>DATKVN010000045.1 GCA_035530055.1 bacterium
GTAGAGACAGAGGACGGCAGGAAGAGAGTTGTTGCTGGCGACGTGACAATACTCTCGAAAATGTAGCCGCAGAGCGATAGCTCTGCGTCAATGTAGGGGCGACACTCCGTGGTCGCCCAAAGGAAGGGACGGCACAGAGTCTGTCCCCTACGATTCCATAAAAAGGGAAGATGTTATGCTTCTGGTGATTGATATCGGCAATACGAGTATCTCCTTTGGTGTTTATACTGGGGAGAAACTGATAGAGAGCTGGAGAATTTCAACAAGTGCAGGAAAGACTCCAGATGAGTATGGAGTAGAAGTCTTAAATTTCTTCGATTTTGGAAAAATCGACAGAAAAAAAATTTCAGGGATTGCTATATCCTGTGTGGTTCCTTCCCTGTTACCTGTTTTTGAAGAAATTTCCCAGAGATATTTTCACATCAAGCCCCTTGTAGTTGGCCGGGAGGGCGAGTTGGGGATGCCTATTTTGTATGATAATCCTAAAGAAGTGGGAGCTGACAGACTTTCAACCAGTATTGCTGCTTTTGAACTGTATAAAGGTCCGGTTATAGTAGTCGATTTTGGTACGGCTACAACTTTTGATATAATTAGTGAGAAGGGAGAATATGTGGGAGGGGTGATTGCGCCGGGAATTGGTATCTCCTCCCAGGCGCTTTTTGAAAAGGGAGCCCAGCTACCCCATGTTGAGCTGGCTAAACCAGAAAGTGTTATTGGTAGGAATACCGGAAAGAGTATGCAGGCAGGAATAGTTTATGGTGCGATTGGACAGGTGAGAGAGATACTTTCCAGAATAAAGAGAGAAATCGGAGGGAATCCCAAAATTGTGGCTACCGGCGGATATGCCAGTCTCATCGCACCAGAGGTAGAGATGATAGATACGGTAAATCAAGATCTAGTTCTGGAAGGGCTCAGGATACTCTGGGAGCGAAACTTTCGAGGTCAGAAATAGGCATGTGGATTTTGTGGAAAAGTCTGTGGATAACTTTGAAGTTGTTAAGGGGAAGATATCAAACCATACAGTGTGGTGCGCGCCCGGACGGGAAGGTTAATAGAGAGTGGTTGGAGTGTCAAGCGAAAGCTTGACCCGAGGAGGTGAAACTTTCATTTCACACTCCAAAAGGGGCAAAACCTTTAGTTGGGTTATTGCTTTCGGCTACTAATTACATGCATTGGTAAAAAACAGAGAAAATTGGAGTATTTGGGAGAAAATTGCAATTTTTCTGAAATAAACGGGAATTCTGGGAATTTTTGTCTCTTGACTTATTCGCTTCAAAAATATATATTTAGCACTCTTGACGTATGAGTGCTAATGGCTTCGCAACCTGAAGGTTGCGGCTACCACAACTGTTATGGTGGGAATATCTTAGAAAGGAGGAAGAACTCAATGAAGGTTAGACCGCTGGGTGATCGGGTGCTGGTGAAACCTTTGGAAACAGGAGAAAAGAAAAAGGGCGGAATTATTATTCCTGACACTGCTAAAGAAAAACCTCAGGAAGGTAAAGTTATTGCAGTGGGAAAAGGTAAGATTACTGAACAAGGGAAAACGCTTCCCCTGGACGTCAAAGTAGGGGATAGAATACTTTTCGGTAAGTATTCTGGTAATGAAATAAAGATAGATGATGAAGACTACCTAATTGTAAGGGAAGAAGATATCCTGGGAATCATTGAATAAAAAGCAAAGAAGGACGGGTGAGATGTTGATAAGTCACTCATTCGTTCTTATTAACTGAATTCGAAAGGGGGTTAATAAAATGGCAAAGCAAATGAAGTTTAATGAAGAGGCGATGCGTGCAATAATGAGTGGTGTAGACCAGCTGGCAAATGTGGTGAGAATCACTCTGGGGCCAAAGGGCAAGTATGTAGTTCTGGATAAGAAATTTGGTTCGCCCACCATTACCAATGACGGAGTGACTATAGCTAAAGAGATTGAACTTAAGGATCCTTTTGAGAATATGGGCGCTCAATTGGTAAAAGAGGTTGCCTCCAAAACAAACGACGACACTGGTGACGGTACTACTACGGCAACTCTCCTTGCCCAGGCAATTGTGCGTGAAGGAATAAGGAATATCACTGCTGGAGCTGACCCTATTCATGTTAAGAGGGGAATTGATAAGGCAGTCAAGACAGTAGTAAAGGAGATAAAGCAGAAGAAAAAAGATGTGAAGACTAAGGAGGAAGTTGCACAGGTAGCTTCCATAGCTGCCAACAGTCAGGAGATTGGGAACTTAATTGCTGATGCTATGGATAAGGTGGGCAAAGATGGAGTAATCACAGTGGAGGAAGGGAAGGGTGCTGATACCACTGTGGACATTGTAGAGGGAATGCAGTTTGACAGGGGCTACATTTCCCCATATTTCGTTACTGATGCTGAGAGGATGGAAGCGGTGTTGGAGGATGCCTATGTTCTGCTTACCGATAAGAAAATCAGTTCTATGCAGGACCTTCTGCCGGTGCTGGAAAAAATTATTCAGACGGGCAAGCCCTTTGTCATTATAGCTGAAGATATAGAAGGAGAAGCTCTGGCTACACTGGTGGTCAATAAGTTGAGGGGAACGCTAAAGTGTGCAGCAGTTAAGGCCCCGGGCTTTGGAGACCGCCGAAAAGAGATGTTACAGGATATTGCAACTCTCACAAAGGGAACGGTAATTTCGGAAGAGATGGGAATGAAACTTGAAAAAGCAACCCTGGATATGCTTGGCCAGACAAAGAGGGTGACCGTCGATAAGGAAAACACCACAATTGTGGGGGGTACTGGGAATAAGAAAGATATCGATGCGAGAATTGCGCAAATTAAGAAACAAATAGAGGAAACCGACTCGGATTACGATAAAGAGAAGCTCCAGGAGAGGTTGGCGAAGTTAGTGGGAGGAGTGGCTGTAATTAATGTGGGGGCAGCTACTGAGACTGAGATGAAAGCAAAGAAGTTCAAGATTGAAGATGCCATGCACGCTACCCGAGCTGGTGTAGAAGAGGGAATTATCCCCGGTGGCGGAATAGTGCTTTTAGGAGCAACTGAGGCTATTTCTAAATTGAAGACGGAAGATACAGATGAGCAGACGGGGATAAATATTATAAAGAGGGCCTTAGAAGAGCCTTTAAGGCAGATTGCGGAAAATGCCGGTTTTGAAGGCTCTGTGGTCGTGGAGAAAGTGAGGAAGAGCTCGCCAGGGGTTGGATTAAATGCTGAGACTGGAGAATACGTAGACCTAATGAAGGCGGGCATTGTTGACCCGGCTAAGGTAACTCGCCTGGCTCTGGAGAATGCAGCCAGTATCGCTTCAATATTGTTGACTACAGAATCCTTGGTAACTGACATACCTGAGGAGAAACCTGCCATGCCTCCTATGCCTGGCGGTGGTATGTATTAAGGTATACTGACAGGAAGCGACGTAGTTGACTGTCCTTTCCCGATCCCCCATCCCGCCCTCTATGCACTCTAAGATATCTCTTCTTGCTTAAAGGGGAGATAGGGCGGGCTGACGCTATAACTTCATCTTTTAGCGAAAGCAAAATCCCCAAAAATTCCTTCCACAAACGGATTAGCTACCGTAATTGAAATCAGCCCAAAGTGTTGATATAATCCACCAAACGTGGTTTATGATTGCAAGAAAAAGTACTCGTGAGAATATTGCCAGGTCGTCAGCTTGACAGCGGCAACAAGGGTTCTTTGTGCCTTCGCTTTAGAAATTAGAGCAATTATTATGTTCGTCGTCCATCTTGTCTCAACTGGTGTTTAATACGCAGACGGTCAAAGTGCTGAGCCTCGGCATGCCTGGAAGTAAAAGAGGTGGTCGAGTGTTTTTTCAGGGGACTTCATACCAGGCGGTCGGTTATTTATAGAGAGATCATCCTTGCATGTATGGTAATAGGTAGAATGGCTTATTTTCATATAGCTTTAAAAGACATTGATAATAAAGAAAAGAGATGTTAATATAAAATTCAGGATTGGATAATATGGATAAAAAAATATTAAGTGTAGATATAATAATTCCCGTCTATAATGAAGAGGGCTGCTTACAAAAAAATGTGCTTATCTTATATAATTATTTAGAGAAAACAGCTGATTTTTCTTGGAATATTATCATAGCTGAGAGTGCTTCTACTGACAAAACTTCGCAAATCGCAACAGACTTAGCATCAGAATATAAGAGGATTCTATATGTCCACATTCCGGTGAAAGGTAGAGGTTATGCTCTTAGAAAGACGCTCCTTGAAAGTAACGCTGATATTGTATGTTATACGGATGTGGACCTTTCTATTAATTTACGTTATTTAAAGCTCTTAATTGAAGGTATAACTTGTGGCTTTGATGTATCTATAGGTTCAAGATTAATGCAGGGCTCGAGAGTGAAAAGAAGGTTAAAGCGCAAAATAATTTCAAGAATATATAATTTTTTGATTAAAGCTTTATTTTTTAATAGATTTTCAGATGCGCAATGCGGGTTCAAGGCACTAAGAACTGATGTTGCGAAGCAGATTGTTCCACTGGTGAAGAACAATAATTGGTTTTTTGACACAGAGCTTTTACTTTTGGCAGAGTATAATAAATATAGAATATTTGAGATTCCCGTAAAATGGACAGAAGACGTAAAAACAAGAGTTTATATGACAAAGGTCATATTGCAGTTCCTAGCTGGTCTTCTGCGTATGAGATTTTCAATTCATAAAAATAGAGTTAGGAATAATACAAAACGGGAACCATGGTGAAAATGAGTGACGCCACGTGTCTTTAGATATCGCTTTCCAGGAGTAGTAAAAAGAACCAGTAATTACTTTGTACTATATACGAATATGATGGGCAGAAAATGGTAGTACATCAACGTAAAGAAAGAAGACAATGTAAGCTTTCAAGTCATCTCTAATGGGACTGAGCGTCAGTTTAAACGTGAAGATGGTCTTAAATATAAATACGGACTCTCAAAGCCAGAATTTTTCGCTCTATTATTTTTTCTTGTAGTTGCTAACTTATGCACAATAAATTTTATTAATCGAGAGAATTATATTTAGTTTTGGCATTATATATGTTATTGGGCGAAGCACATAGAAATAAGTGATTAGAAGTCCTTTATCTTGCAACCATAGACCATGTTTGGTAAATTATATCAACACTTTGGGCTTATTTCAATTCTGGCAGCTTATCCGTTTGTGTAAATAATTTTTGGGGACTTTGCTTCCGCTAAAAGATGAAGTTGTAGCGATAGAACAATCGCCTAAAATGGAGATAAAGATTAGGCTTTGCTGCTACAAGAGAGCGGACGACCACAAAAGACACCATAATGGTGGCCTACCAATTGATACTCTAAAGATGCCTTCCTATGTTTCCTATCTAATTAATTTCTACCGTAGTGAATGAGGGTTATTTGTTTCTTATTATTATTGATAAAAACAATCAAATTTGGTATAAATAAAGCGACAATTACCGCTCCTTTTTTCAATTTTATCTCTAATGCAAGCTTCTTGACGGAGAGGTGCCTGGGGGACTGAAGGGGCGCATTTGCTAAACCTGTAGTAGTGATTATAGATAATGTAAAGAAATTTCGAAAGAAAAACGTCTTCCACGAGACAATTGAGATTTACATGATAAATTTTAAAGATATCATTAAATTCAAAAAGGCAACAAAAACGCAAGAGTATTTCATAGTACTTATTAGTTTCTTATTTTTGGTGTTCGGATTTCTTGCATTTACTGGTACACTTTTTTCCGGGTTTCATTTTACAGTTGATCATGAAATGGTTAGAATCAACGATCAGCTCAAGCATAAAGACTTTTGTCACGTGGCGAAAGGGGTAATTTCAAACGATCTAAATAAACGCTTTAGACCTTTTTACTATTTACACAGGGTTCTACAAACGCGATTGTTTGGAATAAATTTTACTCTGTGGTATATCTATAATGGTTTGCTTGCCGCTTTCTGTGCCTTTTTTCTTTATCTCTTTGCCCGTAATGCCAATTTCTCATTTGCTCAATCATTATTTTTTTCATTCTTGACATTATTGGGACCACAGGCTGCAATCTGGTGGAGATTAGGTCTATCTGAAACGCAAGGAATGTTTTTTCTCGCTTTATGTTTATTTTTTTTGGCAAAGAGCGTTTACGCCTACAGGCATAATGTTCTTTATAATTTGGCTTTTGTTGTTTCTCTAATTATAACCTCACTTTGCAAGGAAAGCTTCATAGTTTTAATTCCCGCGATATTATTTTGGAAAATATGGCTCTATAGTTCGCGAAATAAAATTTCATTTATGGAGGCTATTTACAAAAATTTATTTTCAATAAGTCTTCTGGTATTGATAATGCTAATTGAACTATATATCATTATCGCCTTTGTCGGGACAAATAAATTAGGCTATGTAGGCGTGGATCAAAATATTCATTTATTCAGATTATTGGGAAGGTCAATATATTTTACTATAAGAAGAGGACCTTTTATTTTGGCTTTATTTGGGGTGTTTTTGATTATGCGGTCGCGGCTGAATAATGATCAAAAGTTTTCAATCTATGAGATATTTAAAGTTTTTGTAGATAACTTTTTAAAAATAATTATCTTGTTTTCATTAATATTTTTTCCACAGGCATTTTTATACAATAAAACGGGTTTTTGGGATAGATATTTTCTCCCTGCCTTTTTGGCATTTTCTGTCTTAATTATTTATTTGCAAAGAGAGATTAATAAGTCCGGAAAAATAAGCTATTTTTCTCAAAAAATATTTGTCATATTGCTGATTATTATGCTTTGGTTTAAGGTTGAGCCTACTATACGTATAGCTAAGGCTTTTACAAACGAGGGAGTTGCAACCAATTCATTCCTTAAATCGATTGCAGAGAATACAAATGAAGATTCAGAAATTGTAATTGCCTCGGACCCTGTGGATAATTTTGAATGGAGCATTTCAATTTCAACTTATTTGAAATTAGTAGGCAATAGAAACAACCATTATTTTATATGGATTGAGACAGACTGTATTGTTCATAATTCAGAATTCAGCGAACGCCTTAGGAAGGAGATAAAAGCGAAATTCAAGGATAAAGATTTAACAGATATTGATGATTTTCAGAAAATTGAGTGTGTTGGTATTTTCCCAGGGCTTGAAAAAACATTCCTTGCTCAATCCTCAACATGGTTCAAAAGAAACAGATATCAAAGAGAAGCTTCTGACAAATTTGTAGTGTACATAAAAAAAGACGGCACCTAACATTGCGTAAGCGAAAAATAGATTTCGCTCATCTTGCTTACGAGAGACCGCTAAACCAGTTTTTCAAATTCAAATATGGCGCTTTCACGCTTTTTTCAGGTGAAGAGTGGCCCTTAGATATGGAGGGCGAAGGGGTTGTTATGCTTAAGAGAAAGACGGTTCTTTTATTACTTATAATTATACTTTTTTTGTCTGTTTCTGGAGGATTCTTTTTTTATAATTCTGTTAAGAGAGAAGCAAACACTGGTCTTTCAGAGAAAAAGGTCATCATTTTAGGATTTGATGGAATTGACCCGGATTTGCTATCAAAGTGGATGGAAGAAGAGAAACTGCCCAACATAAAAAGTCTTCAAGAAAGAGGAACTTTCTTAGAATTGGGGACAACTAATCCTGCGGAATCGCCTGTTGCCTGGTCCAGCTTTGCCACGGGCACCAATCCAGGTAAGACGTCCATTTTCGATTTTCTCAAAAGAGACCCTCAGACTTATATGCCTGACTTCGCTACTACCTCTTTCAGTGAAGGTAAGTTCTTATTGCGGCTGTTTCCTGTGGAAAAGCCGAGCATTACCTGCAATAGAAAAGGGACATCTTTCTGGCAGATAGCCTCCCGGAATGGGCTCAGGTGCGTAGTCTTACAGGCACCGGTCACATTTCCTCCCGAGAAGGTTGTGGGAGGGAAACTTCTTTCCGGTCTGGGTGTACCCGATATTCGTGGGACACAGGGAACCTTCTCTTATTATGGTACGGATGTGAGGGAAGAAGGGGATACGGAGATGGGAGGAAAAATCAGCGAGGTCAAAATAGAAGATAGAAAGATAAAGACTGTAATTCACGGGCCAAGGAATAGATTATCGAGGAGGCGCGAAGAAATATTGGTTCCTCTGGAGATTGAGATAATCAACGACAAACAAGTCATAATAAAGATCCAGAATAGAGAAGAGAAACTGGAAGTTGGCAACTGGAGCGATTGGTTCGCGATTAAGTTTAAGATGAATCCTTTAATTAAAGTATATGGAATGGGAAGATTCTATTTGATAAGCATCAAGCCTGAATTCAGGCTCTATCTATGTCCAATAAACTTCTATCCCAAAAAATCACCATTTCCCATTTCTTATCCAAAATCGTTTTGCAGAAAACTGGCTGAAGAGATAGGGCTATATAAGACCCTGGGCTGGGCTATCGATACCTGGGCTCTCAGTGAAAAGAGAATTGACGAGAAGACTTTTTTAGAAGACCTCTTTTATACCATGAATCAGCGAGAAGAAATAATGATGAATATGCTGGAAAAGAAAAATTTTGACCTGTTCAGCTTTATTTTTCAAGCGAGCGATAAGGTGCAGCATATGTTCTGGAGATTGATTGATGAGACTCATCCTGCTTATGATAGAGAGAAGGCAGAGAAATATGGCGATGCCATATTGAAAGTTTACCAGAAGATGGATGAAATAGTGGGAGAAGTTATGCCTTTTGTGGATGAGGACACCACCCTTTTTCTAATTTCCGATCACGGGTTTCATCCATTCAGGAAAGCAGTGAATCTTAATACATGGTTAGTGAAGAATGGCTATATGACCCTCTTATCCCAGGAAGGGAAAGAATACAAATTGGAGGACCTTTTTGGCAAGGGCGAGTTCTGGCCAAATGTTGACTGGCAGAGAACTAAGGCATATGCTTTAGGGCTGGGCTGTATCTACATAAATCTAAAAGGTAGAGAAGCATATGG
Organism: bacterium; assembly: GCA_035530055.1. Classification (NCBI taxonomy): domain Bacteria; species bacterium. The sequence goes on from DATKVN010000045.1 coordinate 8,921, forward strand.
GATAGTGAAGCCAGACGATGAGTACAATGGTTTAGGGGAAGAGATAGTAGCTAAACTGAAAAATTTGAGAGACCCGGTCACTGGTAAAAGAGTAATAGTGGATGTTTATAAAAGAGAAGATATCTACCAAGGAGAGTATTTAGAGGAGGCTCCTGACCTGGTAGTTGGCTTTAATGAAGGCTACAGGGTATCCTGGCAGACTGCACTGGGAGGTATCCCTCCTGAAATAATTATGGAAAATAAATCGAACTGGAGCGGAGACCACTGTTCTTTTGACCCCTCCATAACCCAAGGAATATTTATTTCCAATAAAAAATTTGCTGGAGAATCGCCTTCCATCATTGACATTGCACCCACAGTACTTGAGATTTTCGACCTGCCAATTCCAGAAGAGATGGATGGAAAACCAATAAAATTTCGGGTAGCTAATTGAAATGAAAAAGCACTTGGAAAAGTTGAATCCAGGAATATTGAAGTTAGATCTATTTTGCAAAGGTATGAAGATTGACCCCAGCTGCAATTTGGAGAAGGATGCTCGCCTGGTTTCCCGCATAAGAGCGGGGCTGGGAAGTGGCCTGGAGATGGTTCTTCCGGATAACCTATATGCTAACGTACCTGTTCTAGAAGAGTTTGCTAAGAAGAGTCCTTTTCTTCTGATAAAAAGGAGTGGCAAATATTATATAACAAAAGAAGGAAATGACTTATGTCAGGTCACAATACCTTCTCAACCTTTTTGGTATCAGGAGAGAACAAGTAACGGGACATTGATGTCCAGAGTTGGTATGTTGCAGGGTACATATTTAGCAATATATCCAGCCAGAGTGTGCAGCTATTGGCTAAGTGAGCCAAGACAGAATTGCAAGTTCTGTGCCACAGGACTCAATGTGGGAGTTACTGAAGAGGCGGAGAAGAGTGTCCAGGACGTGGTGGAGACTGCAGTTGCTGCTCGAAAAGAGTCGAGAATAACTTTCGTCCATTTCAATACCGGCTACTGTGAAGGAAAGGCTTTAGATATTCTGGCTCCTTATGTGAAGACGGTCAAGGAGAAGACAGGTCTTCTAATCGGAGTCCAATGCCCACCACAGAAAGAACTGTCCAAATATGATATGATGATGGAAATGGGAGCAGACCATTTCTCATTCTGCTTCGAATTTTTCAATAAGGAAGTATTTCAAGAAGTATGTCCTGGTAAGGCAATAACTTTAGGCCAGGGGACTTTTTTCAGAGCTATGGAGTATACAGTCGCAAAAATGGGCAAAGGTAAGGTTTCCGGGGAGATTATTGCTGGTTTGGAGCCAATTGGAGACACACTTAAGGCAATAGATTATATTACCAGCGTAGGCGCATTTCCCACTATCTGTATATTCCGTCCTCTGGCAGGCACAGATTACCAGACAAAGCCTTCACCAAAGTCTGAGGATATGCTCCTAATTTTCCGCCATATGTATGAAGCTTGCAAAAAGAACTCGATTCCCACTGATATTGCTCCCAAAATAAGAGTAAGCCTGGTAGTTTTGCCCTACGAAGGAAGGTATTTTATGGAAGGTTATGGCTTTGATGATTTCATCTATAGCTGTAAGCTGGCTATGATGCGTATAATTTTCAGAACTTACTACGGGATTAAACTCTTCCTGAGGTAGACCAATCAATGTAGGTACCCTAACGATTCTAGCCTTTCTTTGAGTTCTTTATCAATATGGACTTCCTCAGTTGCCTGCGGCTTTCCTTCGCTTGTCAAAGCGATGAAATCTTCCAATTGCTTCTTTAGTTCTTGGGCTATGAGTGGTCTCTTTTTGATTATGTTGCTCTGTTCTTTTGGGTCGTTTATCCTGTCATACAGCTCATCGGGTTCTCTCCGATTCATAATGTATGTCCACTCCTCTGTCCTTATTGCTCTCGAGAAGGGAGCATTTCCCCATTCTTCGCTGGTACAAGCAATGAAGTTTCCTTCAATCTCACTGCCTTCTATTAATGGTAGAATACTTTTCCCTTGCATCCATTCAGGGAGAGAAATATCTAAAATATCCAGTATCGTGGGCGTAATATCGATGCTCTCCACTATTTCCTCAACGACTTTTCCTTGACATATTCCTGGAACTCTCATTATTAAAGGGACATGTGTTACTATTCTGCTGGCTTCTCCTCCATGACCGACCCTACCCCTTTCACCTAAACGCTCCCCGTGGTCCGCAGTAATTATAATAACAGAATTATTAAAGATATTGAGTTTCTTTAACCTCTTAACCAACTCACCAATTTCATCGTCTACATAATTGATTCCTGCATCGTAAAGAGCAATCAGGTAGTCAATCTCTTCTGGGGAAAGGTTCAGAGCGGTAAGCTTATAATCGCCTAGTGTGCTTAGAGCTCGCTGGTCAGAGTAATTTCCAATGTAGAGAGTGCGATAAGGCATAGGGGGATCATAAGGAGAATGTACATCATAAGTATGAAGGAATAGGAAGAATTTTTTATCTTTAACTTTTTCCAACCATCTAAATATATTATCCTTGTGAAATTTTATGGTGCGCGATGTGTTTATTCTATCGAAGAAGAAATCAAATCCCTGACCAAAGCCATATATTGAGGACATAAATGCACCGCCCACAAAGCCAGCTGTTATATAATTCCAGTTTTTTAAAATCTCAGTTAAAGTGACAGAAGATTTTCCTATCTTTTTTTCAGACCCTGTAATTTTATGAGTCCAGGGGTATTGAGATAAGAAGATTGAGCTGTGGGAAACTACGGTTGAGCACGCCTGGCTAAAACCATTTTTAAATAGAACACCCTGACTTGCTAGCTGGTCAATATTGGGAGATGTGTTTCTGTGGTATCCATAACAACTCAGGTGGTCTGCTCTCAAGGCATCAATGGAGATGAGGATTATATTAGGCCCTTTAGGGCGAGTATTCAACCGATAAGAATAGATAAATCCATTACAGATAAGGATTAAGATAATTGGCACCAGTACCAATTTTCCATTAGCTACCTTATTTAAGAAGCTAAATTTTTCTCGTAGTTTTGTACTGATACCGATTGGGTAGAATACTCCGTAAAGCATTAAAATAAATGAAAGGTAACTGAATGGACTTATTCGTCTGAAGCTCGCTATGTATAACAATATCATAAAAGAAGAAATAAGTACTAATCCACTTTCTCTATAAATTTTAATCATCATCAAAGAAATAATTGCTGCTATGGCTAGTATAACCGATACCGATACTGCACTGTTAAGACTAAGTTGTATCGTAGCTAAAGCAAGATTATGTAACGAATTCTGGAAGTATGCATTCGAGGAGACCAGACTCACGCCTTTTACAATACCAATGATAAATCCTACAGTCAGGCCCAAGATGAGGCCAAATTTGATCCCTTTAATAATATCATTTATTATTGATTTTATTTTCTTTTTCTCTTCCATTTCAAAAATCCTCTCTAAACAAGGTAAGCTAAGGCAAAACCTATCTGTCCTACTAAAAGCATCAGGTACATATGTTTCCAGGAGATGTGATTTGCTTCCAGGGTCAGTTCTTCGGGTTTTCTCAGGACTAAATAAGCAGTGTAACTGCCCCAGGCCACAAGGATGACCGTTAACGGGTATAATACTATGGGTGACCCGGTCAATATGCCATTAATTTTGCCATATGGAATTAATAGAAATGGTAATACAAAAGAAGGAGCGATGGTGATTGCCGCTTTCTTGGCTCCGAGAATTATAGGAATCGTATTGCATCCGTACATCTTGTCACCTTTTATGTCAGAGAAGTCCTTGGTAGAGGCAGCGCCCAAAAGATAAAGCGCAAATATGGAGCCGATGAACCAGGGTTCAAAATTAAAGAAACTTCTCACTGCTGTCCAGCCAGCGACTATGAGGAGACATCCTCTGGGAATGGCAATGGTTAGATTGGCTGCTATTGCCCATCTTTTGGTTCTAAAAGGCGGTGCGGAGTAAGCGTAGGTAATTAGAGCAGTCATCAGAACGATAATAATAAATTGCTTGTTAGGAACCAGGTATGCTAAAAAGAATGAGAAGGAGTAAAGCAGAATACTGAACAACCGGCTCTCTTTTAGAGAAATTCTGCCTGAAGGCAGGGGTCTGTTTGGTTTGTTTACTCTGTCGATACTGATATCGTAATATTGATTTACAATATTGGAGGCTCCATTAAGAAACGCAGCAGAGAGGGCACCCAGAATAATTGGATAGACATAGGTAAAGGTCAGCACTATTTGACTACTGGCACCAATAGCAATTAAGCCTCCGCTTATAAACCCGACTGTGGGAGACAGGAGGGTAAACGGTCTCATAAGTTCCCAATAGATTTTAAGTTTTCTTAACATATTGGGCCACGAGGCTCAGCTTCGCCACTCCTTCACTAATTCTCTCGTTCTAAAATATATTCTGCCAATTCCCTTAAGATTTTCCCTCTTGTGACAAAAATCTTCAGGCTATGAATGGAGGAGTTTACCAGTTTAGCAGCAAGCTGTCTTGCCTTTCCCATTCCCAGAACGGTAACAAATGTCGCTCTGTTTCTATCTTTGCTTTCATCTTTTCCTGTCAGTTCTCTTTTACCCGTAAAATCCAAAATATCATCTCTTATTTGATAGGCTAAACCAATATTTCTGGCGTAATTCTTTAAAGCCTGTCTCTTTTTTTCAGATGCTCTACACAGTCTTGCCCCAATCTCACAGGCTACCACAAAAAGTTTTCCTGTCTTGTGTGTATGGACATATTCCAGTGTTTTTAAATCCATAGTTTTAGAATCCAAATCGACCGTCTGTCCACCAATCATCCCGCAAGAACCGATTGCTTCCGAAATATCTTCCATAATTTGACTGGCAACCTTATTATCTATTTTAGCTTTTCGGCAATTCTGAGCGATAAGGGCCAAACCTTTCATTAACAGGCCATAGGCAGCCAGTATTGCTACCGCTTCGCCGAATACCTTATGGGTTGCTGGTCGTCCTCTTCTGAAATTGGCATTATCCATTGAGGGAAGGTCGTCAAGAATCAAAGAGGAAGTATGAATTAGTTCGATACCGCAGGCAGCCATTAGAAGGTCAGCCTTCTTTCCCACGACTTTAGATGTGGCCATGGTGAGGATTGGTCTGATTCGCTTGCCGCCATTCAATAGACTGTATCTCATTGCCCGATGTATCTTGGGGGGATATGCATCTTCCTTGGGAAGGCAGTTTTCCAATGCTTCATCGATTTCTTCTCTTTTTATTTTAAGATATTCTTTTATTTCCATAATTTCCTTTATTTTACGATAAATTAGAAAGCTAAAAAATTACACACAAATTTGTAGAAAAGTTTAGCAAATTGAACACTGACCTGTCAAACAGAAAACCGAAGGGCGCTTTTTTGTTTGACAAACTTCCTCGATTTTGATATAATTTTTCAAATTTTTATTCTATCGCAATTCGCCTACCAAAGGGACAAATAATCTCAACAGGACTATAGCTAACACTCCATATACCATAGGTATTTGAAAATTCTAAATCCGAAATTCTACACAATCTCTACATGCATGACCAGGATAGGTCGGTCACCCTTCAGGGTGACGGAATCGGCACTCTAAAGAGTGCCCGACCAGATGGCACCGTAAACGATACCCGACCAAGTGGGCATTCATAGAAAGGCAAGGAAGTGGTCGATTTATCGATTATAATTGTTAATTACAATGTGAAGCATCGCTTAAGGGAATGCTTACAGTCTATTTATGGCAATACAAAAAAAATAAGTTTTGAAGTAACCATCGTAGACAATAATTCCCGTGATGGCAGTGTAGATATGGTCAAGAGTGAATTTCCTGAGGTTGAGTTAATAGAAAACCACCAAAATTTGGGCTTTGCCAAGGCTACTAATCAAGGTCTAAGAGAGAACAAAGGAAGATACAGGCTATTGCTAAATCCAGACACAATTGTTTTACCCAATGCATTAGACAAAATGGTAGAATTTATGGAAGCAAATTCCCATGCAGGTGCATTAGGATGTAGGTTACTGTATCCTGATGGAAGATTGCAACCATCCTGCAGGAGTTTTCCCACTTTAATTACTGCCTTCTTTGAAAATACGGGACTGGAAAAGTTATTTCCAAAGAGTAAAGTTATGGGAAGGCATCGAATTGGTTATTGGGGTCATAATGATATTCGAGAAGTCGACCAACCAACGGGCGCAGCTCTTATGGTAAGAGGAGAAATAATTAGTCAGGTAGGATTAATGGATGAGCAATTTTATATGTATTATGAGGATATAGATTGGTGTTTTAGGATTAAGAAAAAAGGATGGAAGATATACTTTATCCCTTTAGCGCAAATAATTCATTATGGAGGTCAAAGCGCCGGCCTGAATATGCCTAAGATGAGAATTCAGGGATACAAAAGCAGACACAGGTTTTTCAGAAAACACTATGGAATTCTTTCGGAATGGATAGTGAAACAGATGGACCTTTTGGGATTGATTTTGAAAACATTATATAGAACCGCCATCATATCAGTCAATTCAATGAATGGAAACAACCACGACAAACAGTACTCCCGAGGAAGTAGAGAAATATTAAGAGATTTATGTGGGGTTATTAGGAGATTTTGGGAAATTTGGATATGAGAAAAAGGATATTGGATTGAAAAATAGAGCCAATGAGAAAAATATCAACAGAACAATAATGGTCATCATATTGATACTGGTTATTGGAACACCGCTTCTCTATGCAAGGTTTATCCATAATCCCTGGTTTATATCAACAATGAAGATAACGTTTATTCAGGTACTGGTCATTATAGGAACCGGTTTATATCTATTAACGGAAGGCAGATACAAATTAGTCAAAAGTGGATTGAACTATCCCATCATTGCTTATATAATTGCCTGTAGTATATCGTTATTCTCTTCGGTCGATATTTACATTAGTGTATATAGCCTGTTCTCCATTGTTCTCCTTGCCGGGTTATACTCCCTTGCGTCAAATGTTATTAAGGATGGAAAACAGATAAGAAGAATAATGGTTTCATTAATCTTCGTTTCAGGGTTGATTTCAATCTACGGCATAGGTCAGTACTTTGGGATAGATTTGCTAAATTTAAAGGTTGTTGGAAGCGGTTATATTTCAGGCCCTTTTGAGAACCGAAATGTTCTGGCAAGCTTTCTGGTGTTTACCATGCCGGTAAGTGCAGGCCTTCTCTTTGAAAAAATTAGTAAAAAATTAAAGATAATAGTTGGTTTAGTCGCGATAATAACTCTGATTGCCTTAATTTATACACGCACCCGTGGAGCCTGGGTAGGATTTATGGGAGCTATGGCCTTCTTTGCTGGCGCGAAACTGATGGCAGAGAGAGGGATGAAAAAAATTTTTAAGAGCCTGTTTGGCAAAAAATCTCTTATTATTATTTCTTTAATGGTTATTTGCCTTGGTTTATTGATAAGATATGATTACAGGAAGCGCGGTTCTTTTACTAAGAAATTTCTCTCCATTGCTGACCTCAAAGATCCGGCGACAAGGCACAGATTTGTTATGTGGCGCACTGGCATTGACATAATAAAAGAGCACCCATTGTCAGGCACCGGTATTGGCACTTTTGAAAAGATACATACAAAATATCAAAGTAAGTATCTCAGGACAAGGAAATACGGAAGGTTTGAGGGATTATCAAAGTTCATCCACAATGACTACCTGGAAATAACCGCAAATACGGGCATATTAGGTTTAGGAACCTTTCTCTGGCTTATTGTGACTCTCTACTGGACAGGCCTTAAGAGACTTAAGCAAATAAACAGGTCAACATATTCTCCAAATTTACTCATCATCATTATGTCGAGTCTTACAGCAGTACTGATTCATAGCTTTTTCCATTACTCTTTCTATTTGCCAACAACAAGCATGTTATTCTGGCTCTGGCTTGGGTTGTTAAATACTGGCAGTAGTAAATTAGAAAAAACTAAGGAGAATATCCGTCCTTCGATAATAAGACAGAGCGCAATAGTAGTCATAACCGTTCTTCTTCTGCTCTGGGGGACCAAGCCTTTTATGGCAAGTCTCTACTTTGACAGGGCAACTTACTATAGCATGAGCGGCGACTACGATAAAGCAATTGCTATGTATAAGAAGAGTATAAAGTTGAATCCTGTAGATGAGAAGGCACGTAATAATTTGGGAAATGTTTACAGGAATATAGGTCTATATGGAGAAGCAATGGAAAAGTACGATGAAGCCTTAAAGATTAATCCATATCTCGTCGAGGCCTACAATAATTTGGGCATCCTTTATGTTAACAAAGGCTTATACGAAGAGGCAATAAGAGAGTATATGCTTGCTCTGGAAATTAATCCTAATCTCGCAGGAGTACACAATAATTTGGGGAATATATACAGAAAAAAGGGCCTATACGATAAAGCATTAAAGGAATACCAGGAAGCTGTAAATCTCGACCGTCGGCTTGTTGAAGCCTACAATAACCTTGGAGTTACCCTTGCTGAAATGGGAGAACTGAGGGAGGCAGTGCGACAATTCAAGAAAGCCCTGCGGATTAATCCGAACTATGAACAGGCGAGATTGAACTTAAAGAAAGTAGAAGATATATTGAAGCAAAAGTGAATTTGTCCCGATTTATCGGGATAGCAATTTGAGAGGCTGGATTCTAATTTATGAGAGTTATCTTTCTAACGCAAACTTCAGAATTAGGACCTTCCAGTAGGCATCGCGTTTATCAGTATCTCGATTTCCTTAAAAGGGAAGGCGTAAATTTCAGAGTTAGCCCTGCTATTTCCTCTAATCATTTTACAAGAGTATATAACACCCATAGGCCTATCAATAAACTGCCATATTTTGGTCTAGTAGTATTGAAACGTTTAATAGATTTAACTATGATTGGAGCAGGCGACATTGTCTTTCTGCAGAAAGAAGTCCTGCCACACGCCTATCCTTTAATAGAAGGACTTATCAAGAAGTTGAACAGGAAATTAGTCTTCGATTTTGATGACGCTATCTTCCTTCTGCCACCGGGAAGGAGAAGTCCCCTTTATGATTTTCGGTATCGAGACAGCATCCCCAGAATTTTAGCTATGAGCGACTATGTTATTGCAGGGAACGAATATTTGAAACAATATGCCTTAAGATTCAATGGAAACGTTGAAGTAATACCAACGTCTATTGATACTGAGATATATTGCGTTAAACGGAAAAATAGTAGGGACAAAATAAATATTGGTTGGATAGGGAGTCAAAGCACAGTATTTTACCTTGACCAGTTAAGGAATGTGTTTACAGCCCTTGCTAAAAGATACAATATCTGTCTAACTGTCATTGGTACAGGGGATTATAGAGTTGACGGGGTGGAAACAGTTGCCTTACCCTGGAGACGGGAGAGAGAGATTTCAGATTTGCAATGTTTTGACATTGGGGTAGCCCCTCTTGTCAATGATGACTGGGCTTTGGGTAAGTGTGGATGTAAAGTCATTCAATATATGGGAGTGGGAATTCCAGCAGTTGCTTCTCCAGTGGGGATAAATGGTGAAATTATCGATGATGGTGTCAATGGCTTCTTGGCCGATTCTGATGCAGAATGGATTGACAAGTTATCGCAACTTATTGAGAACGAAGTTCTAAGAGAGAGATTTGGTTTCATGGGTCGAAAGACAATCGAGGAAAGATATTCGGTTAAAATTAACGCTCCCAAACTTCTTGAAATTTTGCACAGGGTTAATAAAATGTAGCTGTAGAGCGATAGCTCTGTATTGTAGGGGCGACACTCTGTGGTCGCCCAAAGAGAGGGACGGCACAGAGTCCGTCCCCTACAGGAAAGAGATGAGAAAAATTAAAGTACTGCATATCATTACTCGTTTAATTTTGGGTGGGGCACAGGAAAATACAATATTTACTGTTTGGGGCTTAAATAAGAACGAATATTATGAGGTAGAGTTAGCGACAGGACCGCCCATCGGGCCGGAAGGAAGTCTAATAGAGGAAGCTGAAAAGAGAGGAATTAAGTTAAAGATAATACCCCATATGAGAAGAGAAATCAATCTTGTTCGAGATGTCTTAGCCTTTATTGAACTATATCTTTTGATTAGAAAAGGGAAGTATACAATAGTCCATACTCACAGCTCTAAAGCCGGTGTTCTGGGTCGATTGGCTGCCAGGATAGCAGGTGTGAAGATAATAATTCACAGTGTTCATGGCCTGCCTTTCTTTGAGTATCAGAACAAATTCTTAAATTACATCTATATTTTATGTGAAAGGTTCGTCGCTCTTTTTACTGATAGGCTAATTTCAGTATGTGATGCAATGGCGAGAAAGGCAATAGCAGCTGGTGTAGCTAAGGAGGACAAATTTATAATCATTTACAGTGGCATAGAACTGGAACATTATTCTAACAGTGACGTTTTAATAGCCGAAAAGCAAAAAGAGTTGAATTTGGACCCTGATGTTCCAGTTGTGGGAAACATATCTCGCCTCTTCGAGTTTAAAGGTCACAACTATTTCCTGGAGGCTGCTTCTCAGGTAGTGGAGGTTTTTCCGGAAGCGAAGTTCCTCTTAGTGGGGGATGGTATCCTGAGGGAGAGATTAATACGCCAGGCAGAAGATTTGAAAATAAGAGATAATATTGTGTTCACTGGACTTGTAGAACGAAAAGAGATTCCGAAACTAATATCAGTTATGGATGTCGTTGTTCACACATCATTGAGAGAGGGACTCCCCCGAGTCTTGCCGGAGGCGTTAGCAATGGCTAAGCCGGTTATAGCATTTGAGATAGATGGAATGCCGGAGATAATAAAAGATGGAGAGAACGGCTATTTGATTCCTCCCAAGGATTCAAGAAAGTTAGCTAACTCTATTATCCATCTTTTGAAGGATAAAGAAAAAGCAAGAAGAATGGGAGAAGCTGGACGAAGCATGGTCAATCCTGCTTTTGAGCTGGAAGTGATGGTGGAGCGCATCAGTGACGTTTATAAAGAGTCAATTGAAGAGAGAGGCGGTGTCTTCAAATGGTGGCATTAATAACTGGAGGAGCTGGTTTCATTGGCTCACACGTAGCTGAACAACTCCTCAAAATGGGAAATAGAGTTCTGGTAATTGACGACCTTTCCACTGGAAAGAAAGAGAATATCGACCATCTGGAAGTAGACGAAAAATTTTCATTTATTCAGGGCACTATCCTGAATGAGCCACTAATGGAGAGATTGGTCGACGAGTGCGATATAATCTACCATCTGGCAGCTGCTGTGGGTGTAGAGTTCGTCATTGGCAATCCCATAAGGTCGATAGAAATTAACGTTCTGGGAACAGAGTTAGTACTGAGGCTGGCAGAGAAGAATAAAAAGAAGGTAATAATTGCTTCATCCTCAGAAATTTATGGGAAAAATCAGAAGGAAGTTTTCACAGAGAGCGATGGTAGGGTATTGGGAACAACACTTACCCATAGGTGGAGCTATTCCTGCAGCAAAGCTTTGGGTGAATTTTTAGCTTTAGCCTATTGGCGGGAGAAGCACTTGCCCATCATAATAGTAAGACTTTTCAACACCTGCGGTCCCAGACAGACAGGGAAGTATGGGATGGTTGTGCCGAGATTCATTGAACAGGCCCTTTCTGGAAAACCTATTACTATTTGTGGTGATGGAAATCAGACCAGAAGTTTCGCTTATGTAAGTGATGTTGTAAATGGAATGGTTAGATTAGGCAGCCATCCTGGGGCAGTGGGAGAAATCTTTAATTTAGGAGGTAAGGAAAAGATTACCATTTCTGATTTAGCCAAGAAAATAAAGAGATTTACCAAAAGTAATTCGGAGATAGTTTACCTGCCCTACGAAGAGGTTTATGGAAAAGGCTTTGAAGATATGAGACATCGAATACCCGATACTACTAAGCTCCGCAATCTAATTGGTTATGTGCCGAGGGTAGGGCTGGATGATGCTTTCAAAAAAACTATTGAATACCATAGAGACAAAAAGAACGTGGAAACTTATCCCTAAAGAAAGGGGGTTTGGTTAAAAATGTGGAGTTTTATTTACTTGTATGTATTTTGTTTTTCCCTTTTGTTGAGCCTATTGTTGACGCCCTGGACAAAGAGGTTGGCCCTCAAGTTCAAAGTTCTGGACTATCCCGGAGAGAGAAAGTTACAAGGTAAACCGATGCCTTTATTAGGTGGGCTGGCAATCTTTCTCGCCTTTCTTGTTACCATAGTAGTAAACATTCTTATTCTACTCATAATAAAGTCGAACCCGGGATTTCTCAATCTTCTGCCGAGCGACGTTGGTTCGACCCTTATGAGGAACCTTCCCAGATTCTTAAGAGTGTTGCCACAATTAATCGGTATTCTACTGGGAGGGATTGTCATACTTCTATTAGGTTTGATAGATGATATAAAGGGCTTAAGACCAGAGACCAAAATTTTGGGTCAGGTCCTGGTAATTTTGCCACTCATTACGCTGGGAGTCAGGATTACGCTCTTTATACCAAGTTTTTTTATTAGTAGCCTGATAACTCTCCTGTGGATGGTGGCTATCATCAATGCTTTCAATCTTTTAGACAATATGGACGGCTTGACCACGGGTGTAGGGCTTATTGCTTGTTTCATCTGCTTTATAGTAACTTCTCAACAACATCAGACCTTTACCAGTATTGCCCTTCTTGCTTTTGCTGGTGCGCTTCTGGGATTTCTTCGCTACAATTTTAGTCCAGCAAAAATATTTTTAGGTGATGCGGGAAGTATGTTCATCGGTTATATGCTGGCTGTTCTGACAATAACTACTTCCTACTATAGGGAAGGTTTTCCGACTCATTTACCAGTAGTTATGCCCATCTTGATATTGGCAGTTCCCATCTTTGATACACTTTCAGTTATTTCAATAAGAATTAAGAGAAAAGAACCGATATTTGGTGGAGATAAAAACCACTTTTCCCATCGTTTAGTCGCCCTGGGATTCAGCCAGAGAGGGGCAGTCCTTTTTATCTATTTAATAACTTTCTGTTTAGGAATTACAGCTACCCTGCTTACTCAGGTAAATATTTTAGGAGGGATTATTATTTTTATTCAGGCAGCGCTTGTTCTAACCATTATTGCTCTTTTGGAGAGTGTTGCAAAAAGAGAGAGAGGGATGAAGGGATAGTTATCGGAGTCGCTCAGTCAGTAAATTAGAAAAAGATGTCATTGCGAGGCGAAGCCGTGGTCCCGATGAATCGGGACTTCGCTCCTTTTCCCGATTTTCAATCGGGACTGGCAATGACATTTGTAGATTATCCCTTCATCCTTAGAATTCTAAGAGGTAGGAATATGTTTTCCAACGTTATAGAACTCTATCGCTATCGGGCATTAATTATGAGTCTCGTCTTAAAAGAAGTGAAGCTTCGCTATCAGGGTTCAGTTCTGGGGTTCCTCTGGACATTTTTGAATCCTCTCCTTTTGATGTGTGTCTATACAATCGTATTCTCCATCTTTCTTAGAATTAGGGTTGAGAATTATCCCGTATTCTTATTTTGTGGGCTCATTCCCTGGGTGTGGTTCTCTACCTCAATTTTGGAGGGAGCAGACTCTATAGTCAGGGGTGGTGACCTCATTACCAGGGCTCTATTCCCTCCACAGGTTCTGCCCTCTGTAACCGTCTTTTCCAACCTGGTAAATTTTGTTTTCAGCCTTCCCTTGCTATTTATTTTCCTCCTACTTTTTAAGGTTAAGACTGGTATTGCCTTAATTAGCTTGCCAATAGTAATGATAATCCAAGCAGTTTTTACTATGGGGTTAGTTTTGATGGTCTCTGCTCTAAATGTCCATTTTCGAGATATTCAACATATACTTGGCAATGTAATTATAATGTGGTTTTTTGCCACACCAATTTTGTATCCTATGACTTCAATACCGGTAAAGCTTAGGTTTATAACCGTTATAAATCCCATGTCCACGTTAATTAAAGCTTATCGGGACATCCTATTTTACAGACAGTTTCCCAACTGGCGCGTTCTGGGAATTACACTCTGTTTTGGATTTTTAGTATTCTTTTTAGGGAATTTGATATTCAATAGGTATAAAGAGTCGTTTCCCGAAGAGGTCTAAATTGGTTGCAGTTAAATTGAAAAATGTTTCAAAAGTGTTTGCCAGGCAAGTATTAAAGAGAAAGTATACCACACTCAGGGAGACCCTCCTACATTTTGACTGGCTGAAAAATAGGAGAAAGGTGAGATATGTTGATGCCTTAAAAGATATCAATTTGACAATAGAAAGAGGAGAAAGTGTTGGAATCATCGGAATGAATGGTTCGGGTAAAAGCACTCTCCTTAAATTATTGGCAGGGATATATAAGCCCGATTCAGGCAAAGTATACGTTAAGGGAAGGGTTGCTTCTCTGATTGGATTGGGAATAGGTTTCCATCCTGGATTTACAGGCAGGGAGAATATCTTCATTAATGGTATAATTTTGGGCCTTTCAAAGAAAGAAATAAAGAGAATATTTAATGATATTGTGAAATTTGCTGAACTCGAAGATTATATTGATGAGCCTGTAAGGATCTATTCTGACGGAATGTTTATGCGCCTTGGATTTTCGATAGCTATTAATATAGACCCTGATATCTTATTAATTGATGAAATCCTGGCTGTGGGAGATGAATATTTCCAGCATAGATGTGCAGAGAGAATTGCCGATTTCAGAAAGCTAGATAAGACTATGGTGATTGTGAGCCATGAATTGGAAGCAATTGAAAAATGGTGCGATAGAGTGGTTTGGCTGGATGGGGGTATCATAAAAGAAGTTGGAATTCCTGGTAAAGTGATAGATTCTTATCGGAAAGCCATTGTAGAAAAAGAAGGGAAGATACTATCAGAAACAAGGAGTAGCGAGGTAGAGCTCCACATCACGGCACCGCAAATAGTGCTGGACCAGAGGTAGGATAGATTGTCGGAAAAGAAAAGGACATATGATATTATAGTTCCTGTTTATGGGGCATTGTCCTATTTGAGGCAGTGCGTTAATAGTATACTGAAAAACACAAAGCATCCGTACAACTTAGTTATAGTTGATGATGGCAATAGTCCGATCATAAAGGAGTATCTGAGGACAATAAAATCAGCACGGATCATTACTAATAAGAAAAACTTAGGATGGCTTAAGAATTGCAATATCGGAATCGAAAACACTGAGAACGATGTTGTTTTACTAAATTCCGATACCATGGTAACTGAGAGGTGGCTTGAGAAAATGGACAGGTGTGCATACAGTGACTCCAGGATTGGGATGGTGAACCCGCTCAGCAATAATGCCCTTTTTCTTTCCATTCCTCATTCCTCTGTTTTTAATGCAATTCCAGCTGGATTTACTGTGGAAAGTTTTGCTGGTCTTGTGTCAGAATTATCGGAGTGTCAGTATCCATCAATACCGACAGTTCTTGGCTTTTGCCTTTTGATTAAAAGGAAGATTTTTAATCGAATTGGACTATTTGATGAGAAGCTGGAGGTGGGCTATAGGGAAGATGATGATTTTTGTATGAGAGCAAAGAGGAAAGGTTACGGGGCAGTTTGCTGTGATGATGCATTTGTCTACCACTATGGGAAAAAGAGTCTTGCTGATTCGCCAGATAAGGAAGTGCATCACGCGAGGGCTGTTAAGAATAAAAATAATTCTTTGTCATATTTACGTGCGAAATTGTTAACAAAGATATCCGAAGTTTCACCCGAATACAGAGATAAGGTAAGTATAATTACGCCAGTTTATAACACAGAAAAATATCTTGAGGAGGCAATTAGAAGCGTCTTAAGGCAGAATTACTCTAATTTCGAATTAATAATTATTTTTGATGATGGCTCTACTGATAACTCTCTAAATATAGCCAGGGAATTTGCCAGGCAGGATAAGAGGGTTACAGTAATCACATTGAAAGAGAACCGGGGTTTTGCTGTAGCTAGAAATGAGGGATTAAGGAGAGCTAAGGGGGAATTTATTACTTGTATGGATTCTGATGACATAATGCTACCCGACGCTATAAAGACGAGGGTAGAATTTTTAAATTCTCATCCTGAAGTTGACCTTGTATTCGGGAAAATTCATAAAGTCATAGACAAGGAAGGGAATCCAATAGAAAATGCCTTTTCCGAAGAGATAGAACAGTTTAACAGGAAAAAGAAAGACAATAAATTTTATGAGAAAGTAAAGAAATTAGAACTTTGGGTGCTCGGCGTGGATGTAACAAGTATATTTCGACGAAAGCTTCTGTTTCAAACAGGTTATTATGAGGAGAGTTTATTGGCGAGCGCCGATAAGGATTTCTTTTTCAGAATTTTTAGAAGGTCGAATCCAGCCTTTGTCCCCGAGCCAATCATCCTCTACAGGCTGCACGAGTCCAATTTGTCAGGGATGTTGGATAAAGCGACTCGTGAGTGGGTTAGGAGGCCGGAGAATACAGCCCAGATTCGCTATCTTGAAGAAATTTTGAGGCATCACAGAAGAGAAATAAAGGAGCCCAAGAAGGTATTTAGCGGGGTTAGATTACTGGATGTTAAGGAAGGAGAGAGGTCGATGAAAAAGATTGAGAAAGGCAATTTTAATGAAGGCTCGATTGGAAAACCTGGTTCAGGTAATAATCGTATGTTAGAAGGACCTTCCCATGTTGAACTTCTTCTGGGGCAAATAGGACATATGGCTGAGGTTATTGATAGACTCCGGTTAGAAATTAAGGAACAGCAAATAGCTATCGTTGCCAAGGACCAGCACATCGATAATCTGAATAAGGCTATCGCAGCCAAGGACCAGCATATCAATAATCTGAATAAGGCTATCGTTGCCAAGGACCAGCATATCAATAATCTGAATATAGCGATCGTTGCCAAGGACCAGAATCTGAATAAGGCTATCGTTGCCAAGGACCAGCATATCAATAATCTCAATAAGGCTATCGTTGCCAAGGACCAGCATATTGCAAATTTGGACGGATTTATAAGGGACTTAACAGGAGAAATTGTAAAGATTAAGAAATATTCAGTATTCTATAATTTATTATCGAGATTTCGAAAAGAATTATTAATGTGGTTTGGCAAAAGCAGGAAATAATGGATTTAGGTTACTTATCATTGGCGATGACGAAAACAGAACTCTTAAGAATGGCTGACCAGGGATGTAGATTATGAAGATAGTTTATGTTGTTCATGAATTTCCACCCGGTTCCGTAGGCGGGACAGGTGTAGCTACTTTCCAGGCTGCGAAAGTTATGCTCACAGGAGGGCATAAAGTATGGGTGCTGGCTCCCCAGCAATGGGATGATGATAACTTTCCTTCCGTCGGCTTCTTTGATGAAAAAGTTGATGGGCTTTCGGTCAGAAGGTTGGTCTTTAATCCCGAGTTGGCTCCTAATCCCATTCTTTATGAATACTATAATCCCGTTTTTTATACATATGCTAAGCATTTTCTAAGAGAGGTTTGCCCGGATATTATTCATATCTGCCATCTCCTGCACCTTTCCTCTTCGATAATCGACGCAGCAAAGGAGCTGAGAATTCCCGTCGTTTTAACATTAAGAGACTTCTGGTTCTTTTGCCCGAGATGGACTCGATTAAAACCGGATAGGAGTTTATGTGGAGAGGATTTTTCCTGGAAGGACTGTATTTGGTGTTTAAGGAAAGAGAATGATCTCTATGACAAGATTACTAGGGTATTTGATGAAAGAATGATGAAATCTTATGTTGAACAAGTGATATCAGATAATAAATTCAAATTTAGTTTAATCAATAACAGGCAAATTTCTTCTTTACTTTTTTCGGCAGCGGGTAGATTGCCGTTTCTTAAGAGCCAGTTAGAAAAGGTTGACCAGATTATTTGCCGCTCGTCATTTTTAAAGAAAGTATATCTTAGGAAAGGATACTTTCACAATGGGTTCACAGTTGTGTCCTCCGGGACAATATCTCCTGCGAAGTTACCTTCAAGAAAAGGTCGGATTTCTAATATTACTTTCGGCTACTTTGGAGGCGGACGAGAGCATAAGGGCGCACATGTTTTGCTGCAGGCATTCAGGAAGATAAAATCTACTAATGTAAATCTGAAATTATATGGAATTTTTCCGAATACAGAATATGTAGAAGAACTTCGCCGAATAGCCAAAGGCGATGAAAGAATCGATTTTATGGGTACCTTCAGGCGTACAGAGCTAATAAACGTATTAGCTGGTATTGATATACTGGTTATGCCGTCTATTTGTCCCGAAGCCTCTGGCCTGTCAATCTCAGAAGCGTTTGTTAACAAAATCCCGGTTATTGCCACAGATATCGGAGGCATCCCGGAAATAGTTCGTGATGGACATAATGGGTTACTTTTTAAGAGGGGTGATGTATTAGATCTAAAGCAGAAAATGGAAAGCGTCATAAATGAGCCAGGGCTGATCCAAAAATTCAGGGAAAATATTCCACGGGTTAGGTCTATAAATGAAGAATGTGACGAACTTTTGGGCATTTATAAGAAATTGTTGCGACAGAAGCAAAAAAGGAGTAGCGAAGCAAAACTTCGCGTTCTGACACCAAAATGAAAAGAATTGTGCAAGTAGTTCATGATTTTTTACCCGGGCATCCTTATGGAACGGAAAATTATACCTACCACATTTCTAAAGAATTACAAAAAATAAACAAAGTTTATATTTTCTGTCGGGAAGGGAACGATTCTTTTGGCAAAGACTTTTCTAAAGATGAATTATTCGATGGATTGCTGGTTAGGAGGCTATACTTCAACCCGCGTTTGATTTTTGATGACAGTTATCGAAATTCCTTTGTGGATAAAGAATTTGAACGTTTCCTTAACGAAATCAAACCGGATATCGTGCATTTTCAGCATCTGTTGGGTTTATCCGCTTCGATGCTAGAGATTGCCAAGCGAAGACGCATCCCTACGATTTTGACCTTGCATGATTTCTGGTTTCTCTGCCCACAGGTCCAGCTGTTGACTAACGGTAATCAGGTTTGTTCTGGTCCGGATTCAAAGGATAAATGTGCGAACTGTGAGAAGATTTCTTATACTTACAGAAAATTGGAAGGTTTTAATGATAGGATAGTCAAATTTTTAAAATATCCTCCTGAACCTTTGAAAACTGTGAAGAAATTAGTTCCCTCGAGCTTCAAGACCACACTTAAAGAAAAATTCGTTAAGGCCCATCCTGCCATAGCCTCTATTACTCCCGATATGATAGCGAGAAGGTCAAGATTCTTAAGGGATATGCTCGATAAGACGGAGAGGATTCTTGCCCCTTCGAGATTTCTAAGAGAAAAATTTATGGATTATATACTACCGAAAAATAGAATTGTCCATTTAGGTTATGGAATTGACCATAAACTCCTTGCTAATTTCAGTAAAGAACCTTCAAATAAATTGCGCTTTGGATTTGTTGGTGGTGTTTCGGAACATAAGGGGATAAGAGTTCTCATAAGGGCATTTAATAAAATCAAAAGAGATAAAGTATCTTTATTTATATTCGGACCTTATGACCAATCTTATTTGAACAAATTGAGAAAGGAGTTAAAGGCAGATTCGAGAATTACTTTTTATGGAGCGTTTAATAATAAAAATATTTCTTCGGTATTCTCTAAGATTGACGTGTTGGTTTATCCTTCAATCTGGTATGAGAATCAGCCAATTGCTATTTTGGAGGCGCTACTTGCTAAAATACCGATTATCACTTCCAATCTGGGAGGTATGGCTGAACTTGTCCAGGACAGGGTTACGGGTCTTCTATTTGAAGCAGGAGATCCAGAAGATTTATATCAGAAGATGGTGAGTGTAATTAATAATCCGGAATTACTGAGAAGATTATCAGAGACTCCGAGGCAAGTTAAAACCATAGAAAAGAATGCCGGAGAGCTGAATGAAATTTACGATTCTCTCCTGTAAAAGTCCGGTGACCCTTTAGGGTGACGGGGAAATGTAGGGGCAACATTTATGGCGTCCGAAAAGGGATAGAATATGAAGATATTAATTGTTAGCCATAATTATTTTCCAGCTATTGGCGGGGCTGAGAAGAAAATAAAAGAGATCTCAGAAAGGCTGGTAAAATCCGGGGAAGAAGTTACTGTCTTTTCTTCTAATGCCCAAACTACCGAGGCATATATCCATCCTGAAATTCCTTTGCTGCCTGCCAATAGTGAATTGATAAATGGTGTGAGAGTAAGAAGGTTTCCCGTTTACCAGGGGATGCGACCATTAATAGATAGTGTGCATAGGTATTTCTATAAGCATGGGTTGCGATTTGATGATGTTGTGAGGACTATATGGAATGGACCAATCATATTCAATATGCTACCGCACATTATCAAAGAAAAAACCGATATTATTATTGCCACACCATTTCCATTTTTGAATATGTATTATGCCTATATAGCAAAAAAAATCAGGAAAATACCAATGGCAGTTATTCCTTGCCTGCACACAGAGGATGAATGGGCTTTCAATAGAAAGATAATGTATAAAGTCTTGTCAGATACTGAAATGATACTAGTAAATACAGATTACGAAA
Organism: bacterium; assembly: GCA_035530055.1. Classification (NCBI taxonomy): domain Bacteria; species bacterium. The sequence continues at coordinate 29,386 of DATKVN010000045.1, forward strand.
GAAATTATCTAATAACTAAGGGAATCGAAAAAGAACGTATCTTCATATTAGGGGATGGAATCAACCCACAGGAGTTTAATAGTTCGAATCCACAGAAGTTCAGGAGAAGATACGATATTGGTAACGCTCCTGTGGTTCTGTTTGTGGGAAGAAAGGAGAAGGGGAAAGGGATTGATACATTGGTTGATTCTATGAACATAGTCTGGAGAAAAATTCCTCAGGCTAAACTTATCCTGGCAGGGACAAGGACATCCTATTCGAAAGCAATAGAAAAGAAGGTCTTTTCGTTAGATGCGAGAAAAAGAAAAAACATCATACCTATAGATAATTTCCAAGATAGTGAGAAATCAGACCTTTTTGCCAGCTGCGATATATTTGCAATGCCATCAAGAGTAGAATCTTTTGGGATAGCCTATCTGGAAGCGTGGGCATCAGGCAAGCCAGTTATTGGATGCCGCATAGGTGCAGTGGCTTCTCTTATTGAACAGGGAAAGGATGGCATACTGGTGGAGTATGACAACGAGCAAGAATTAGCGAGTGCCATACTGAGACTTCTCACCTATGAAGGCCTGAGAAGGAAGCTCGGGGAAAATGGCAGAAAGAAGGCATGTGGCAAATATACCTGGGATATTATTACAAAGCGTTTTAGGGAGAATCTCAATCTGGCCATATGTAAGGATAATAGGAGTAGCAGACTTCAGTCTGCGTTTATTAGGAAGCAGGGAGTCATTAGAAAAAGTTTGGTAATTCCAGAAATATTTGATACTGCAAAAATAGTTATGATGGACCTCAAAGATGCGATAAAAAAGATATTAAGAAGGGTCCCGCTACTCTTCTACATAACATATCATCCTTATCACAAAGTAAAAATCCATCTTCTTATAAAGAACAGTCCTATGAAACTCAAAACTTATAATGAACAATTGGCAGAGGAAGAACAAAAGCGCCGTTCTCCTATAGCCAGGGCAATGCCCACGTTTATGGCCATGAATATGGATACTCAATGTAACTTACGCTGCATAATGTGCATACGTGGAAAATATCCTCAAGAAGAGATCAATGCGCTTAGATATGATTTCGAAATCTATAGGCAAGTAGCTAATGAGACTTTTCCCTATGCGAGCTGGGTGCAGTTAGCTACGGCAGGAGAGCCGCTTATGGCTGGTAATCTTATAGAACAATTAAGAATTATTAACAAATACTCTATGAAGTTAGACCTGGTTACCAATGCGACTCTGCTCAACAATGATGACTTAATAAAAAAAATTTTACAAGTTCCTGGTTGTTTACATATATCAATTGATGGAGCTACAAAGGAAACCTATGAATCCATTAGAATTGGTGCAAAATTTGAGCAAGTGATAGAAAACATTAGAAGACTCAATCGAATTAGGGAGAAACTTTGTGCTGCGGACAAGACGAGATTGCATTTTTCAGTTGTGTTGATGAAGCGAAATATTAAGGAATTGCCAAAGTTAATAGAACTCGCTAAAAAACTTGGAGTGGACTCTGTAGACTGTTCCCATGTAACTATTTTCTATGAAAGCATCAAAAATGAATCTTTAGTTTATCATAAGGAACTTGCCAATTGTTATATGATGGTTGCCCAAGAAAAAGCCAATGAGTTAAATATCCACTTGAATATTCCCCCATTATTTAAACCGGTTGATGATGTGCAGAGCAAAAGGTCAGAGAATAACTTAAAAAGCAAATTTAAAATATGCCCATTTTTATGGAAACGAGCTTATATCGAGTGGACTGGAAATGTTTTACCATGTTGTGCTCCCGACCCTCCAGTAATGGGCAATGTTAAGGAAAAACCTTTTCGGGAAATTTGGAATAATGAACTTTACCAGGAAATGAGAAGGAGATTGAATACCGATAATCCTTTTGACTGTTGCAAGCATTGTTTTATCGTTAATCCTGCTGATGAGCAAGGTTTGTTTCATATCGATGGAGAATAAATTTATGGAACCTTTGGTCAGTATAATAATCCTTAGCAGAAATCATCTCGAACATCTGGAGGATTGTCTGAAGTCAGTTATGAATTTGGACTACCCTCATCTTGAAATTATCCTTGCTGATAATGCTTCCACTGATGGCAGCCCGGATTTTGTTCAGGAAAAATTTCCTTCTGTGAGATTGTTAAGGTTTGATAAAAATTACGGTTTTGCTGAAGGGAATAACAGAACCATTAAGCAGGCAAAAGGAGATTATGTTCTTTTGCTTAATCCTGATACGAAAATAGAACCCAACTGTGTGGACAAGTTAATTAAAGCTATGGAACAGGACAAGACTATTGGAATTTGCATGCCAAAGATGTTAATGTTTAATGAGCCATCTGTAATCAATAGCACAGGAATTATTGGCAATGAAATACTACAGGGAAGAGATAGAGGAGCTTGGGAACTTGATTGCGGGCAATACGATAAGGAGAAGCAAATTTTGGGCGCCTGCGGGGCAGGTATGTTCATTCGCAGGGATTTATTTGAAAAGATAGGCTATTTTGACAGACACTACTTTACTTATTATGAGGACCTCGATTTCAGCATACGCACTTGGTGGACTGGCTACAAAGTCAATTCCGTTCCTCAGGCAATTGTCTATCATAAATTCAGGCCGTTCCGAAAAGACATATTTAATGAGTATATTGACCATCGAAATCGCTTAAAGATGATGTTAAAGAATATGTCACTGGTAACATTAGGCTGGATGTTACCAAAAAGTTTATATAGCGACATTAAATCGATATATCGCCATCTCAGGCGAAAGAGATTTAGATTGGCTTACTACAGGTTGAAGGCACTACTGTGGAATTTGATTATGCTACCAGACACCCTGATAAGAAGAGTAAAAATTCAGATGAAAAAAGTCATTAGAGATAAGCCAATTATTTCTATGCTGGAAAAAGTGGAGAGAATAATAGAGGTGCCACTACCAAACTATAATGTGCAGTATGAGGCGACAGTGGATAGAAAAGGTTTAGGCTCCTGGGTGAAAATGGGTGAAAATGAGACCAAACATCTTGGATTCGGCTGGTATGATTTGGAGAAGTGGTCAGAAAGAAATATTCGCTGGACCACTAACTATGGAATAATTTTCTTGAAAAATTTCCTTGCTGGTGAAGAAGAGAAAACGTTAGAAATGGAGGCTTTTTCCCATTTCCAGACAGAAGGAGGGGTATGGATAAATGGGAGAAGAGTTGGGGAATTCTTAATTAGGCCAGGAGAGTGGCAAAGATTATGCTTTAAGTTCTGGAATCATGAACAAGTTCTAAAAGTGACAATTAAGCCTGAGGAGACGTTTATACCGAAATTAGCTTTAAAAGTAAGGGATAATCGAACTTTAGGGATTGCTATCTCAGAAATAGGACTCGTGTCTTAGTAGGCAATCCCCCTCGCAAAAGTTAAAGTAGACTGCTTACTTGAGAAAGTGCTTGACAAACTCGATTTTTGGTGGTATACTTATGCCAGGAAAAGGTCCTATATAAGTATAGGACCTTAAGGTAAGCTAATGGCATCCCCAACCTATTCCCTTTGAAAGGAAAGGTATAAGTATGACCTGGCGGCGGTGCCCATTGGTGCTTTGCACCGGGCATAAGTTTATTGCCATACAGCGCAGCACTTTTTTGGGGAAAATAAGAGCATTTTATAGTTTGGGGCCTCCTAAGGTTCCTATAAGGATTAGGGCTTATTGGAGGCAGGCCCAGGCTATGAGTGATCCGAGCTGCCGAAGGCTCGTATAGCCAAGGGAATTAAACCTTGGCTTTTTCGGTAGCTTGGATTTTTTTGTCTCAAAGTAAGAAGTAAGCAGTTCGCTTTAAGTTTGCAAAAGGAGGGTCGCTGTTCCGACGAATAAGGAGGAACGGGCCAGCGACGCCTGCGAGACGGTGAGCAGGCAGGTCACCGACTGAAGCGAAGCGAAAGGAGGTGAGAAAAGATGACCAGGAGAATGAGATTAGCCAATGGTCTTCTTAAGATTGGAGAGATGGCCAGAGAGGCGGGAGTGTTAGTTTCCACTATCAGGTATTACACCGATGTCGGTCTTTTAAGAGTAGTGGCAAACACTCAAGGTGGCTATCGGCTCTATGACAGAAGAGACACATTGGAAAGAATCCACACCATCAAGACCATTAATGGTCGAAAATGGACACTTACTGAGATTAGAGTAGAGTTAGAAAAGCGCAATCAGTAAGGCCATACAGCAGGTTGCGAGCAGGGAAAGGAGTAGCAGACCTCGGTCTGCGTAAAATAGTAAAGTTACGTGGAAAGGAGATGAAGATATGCCTGGGAAGAAAACTGATAAAAACCTGCTTAGAATCGGCGAAATAGCCAAAGTAGCAGAGGTCCCATTATCAACTATAAGGTACTACACGGATATAGGTCTTTTGAAAGTAGCCAGCCATACAAAAGGAGGCTACAGGCTTTATGATAGAGAGGAGACTTTAAGTATTATAAGGAAAATAAAACCAGTAGTGGACAAACGAAGGACCTTATTGCAAATCAAAGAAGATTTAGCCAAAAGAGCTAAAAAGAAAAAATGAGAATTAATGTAGGGGTTCGATTCATCGAACCCGTGATTGAAGCGAAACGAAAGGAGGTGAAGGAAAAGTGGGTAGGAAGAAATCACCGCCACGAGGTTTACTCAAAATTGGCAAGATGGCTAAACTGGCAGGTGTACTACCATCAACTATAAGGTACTATACAGAACTCGGTCTATTGGAAGTAGCCGCTACTACGCCCGGGGGTCAGAGACTTTACGATAAAAAAGATACTTTGAGTAGGGTGAGGATGATTAAGAACATCGAAAGGCAGCATCTGCCTTTACAGACAATCAGGAAAATCCTTGAAGACCACAGGGCAAAAGCGCTGGAATCCACGCTCAGATGAATGGTAGCCGCAACCTTAAGGTTGCGTGGTTTGGAGCAGGAATGAGAAAAAAGTACCTGTCACCTTTTTCGGTTGGAGTAGCAGACTTTAGTCTGCGTTTAGAATAGAGAAGGAAAAATGAAGAAAATTTTAACTCTTTTTATCGCTTTAATACTGGTTACCGGAATTGTCTCTGTGGCAAAATCGACAGATATCGATACCAGTGTCCCATGGGCTTCAGCAACCGCTTATTCCAGGAATAGACATATAGTTCAAAGTAGTAATGGAACAATTGTTGTCTTGTATCAGCGTGGTTCGGGCACAGACCCGGGACTTAGAGCCAAAAAATCCACAAATTTTGGAAGTAGTTGGACAAACTTGGCCGGAGGAGCTGGTTCCACGCAAATCGACTCTACTATTTACTCTTACTACAGCATCTGTATCGACGACAACGATAATATCTATGTGGTCTACATGGAGGATAGTGTTATTATTCGTTTCATGAAATTAATCTATTCGGGGGGCAGCTGGAGTAACGGTACGGAAAGGACAGTGGTCAGTACAGGCGACAATGCTAATCCATTTATCATAAGGGAGAGTGGCGGAAGGATATGGGTTGCTTATGGATACGACGACGGAACTCCGGCCGGGGTGAAGGCAATCCGTTCGGACAATGAGTTCCAATCTGCAGGGACAGTCTCCACCGTGTATACATATGACGACGAAAGTGATGAAAGTTTTTATCCCGCACTTACCATCCGTAATAGCTATCCGTTCCTGGTTCTCAGCGACCGTATGGCCAGCGTCAAATGGTCTGCCTGGAATGGCTCTTCCTGGAGTGGGATCGACCCAGTTAGTGGTAGCTTCTGCGATAGCGGTAACTTGTCTGTTACCATGATTGGAAGCGATGTCCACATTGTGGGTATCTACGGAGACTACATAAAACATATCTACTATAATGGCTCGAATTGGTCATCACCAGAGACAATTCAAACTGCTTCTTATGACAAAGACAGATCGCCAAGTCTGACCACTGATGATGCGAACCTCTGGTGTTTTGCCGCCATTTACTACGAAGATAGTAGTTCATCTTATAGTAAGTACGACATAAAGTATAAAAAGCGAACTGGTTCCACATGGGGAGCAAGCTGGACGGCAATCACAAGTACTCACATGGACTGCGATGCCGGAACTCCTTCTATTTCCAGACAAAAGATTCCTCTTGCCTGGACCCGTGGGTCCAGCACCCCCTACACGGCAAAGTTCGATTACAGCATAATTATCGATATAACAGCCCCGGGAGCGCCCACAGGGGTTAATGCAACCCCCAGTGGTTGGACAAGCACCAACTCATTTAATGTTAACTGGACTAATCCCTCTGACCCTTCGGGTATAGCAGGTGCCTACTACAAGTTAGATAGCGTACCCACATCTGATACTGACGGAACCTGGAGAACAGATAAACCGATAACCGGTATTACCGTAAGTGGAGATGGGGCACATCCAATCTACATCTGGCTAAAAGACAATTCGTACAATGTTAATTACCAGAACCGTGGCAGCACCACATGCTACTTAGATGCCACACCCCCGGGAGCGCCAACGATTACATCAGCGAGCCATCCTACAGAGGGCACCTGGTACAGCAACAACGATCCTTCATTCGGTTGGAGTGGGCTGAGTGATACTTCCGGTATAACGGGGTATAGTTATGTCTGGGACCACGCGCCAACCACTACTCCGGACACGCAAACAGAGGGACCGGGCACTTCTAAGAATTACACTGATGAAGCCGATGGGACCTGGTATTTCCACGTGAGGGCGAGGAATGGTTCCAATTTATGGGGTGCGGCTGACCATTACCAGGTAAACATAGATGCTACA
>DATKVN010000046.1 GCA_035530055.1 bacterium
TGATGCTCACATATGCTGTTGGGAGGAACACATATTTTCTTAAGGCCTTTATTCCTGAACTTGTCTGGATTCTTACGCCAGAGTCATTTGCATCTCCCGGCTCTACCAGAACAATGCCATGTATAACGCCATTTTTACCAATTCTTAAGGAAGAAGTTAACGTTCCTGCAGGTTCGGCTGCAATGTAAACAATCTCAGTACCGTTATAAATTCTTAAACCGATGTCTTGGAAACCCTTCTCAGCATATATTTCTTGAGTGTAAAATATTGATAAAAAAGATACAGCAAATAGAACTGAAATGAGCGAAACCGAAATTCTCTTATAAAATTTAGTTCTTGTCATAATAATCTCCGGAAATTAAGGAGTAATATCAGTTCTTAACCACGTTTGACCTGTGGATGGACTTGCCGGGTCTGAAGTTCTTGTCTCTATAATCAAACCCCCTGTTGCTTTAATCGATCCGCCTTGCACTTCCAACTTCGCCCCAGGACTTGTCGTCCCGATGCCGAGGTTGCCCATAATATTCAAATTACCCTGTTTTGTCTGTGCCTCTGCTGATGTGTTTATAAAATACTCCTTTGTCTTCCCTTCAAGTAAATGTGAGTTTATTGCATATGGATAGGCAGATAGCTCTTCCCGGGGAGTTAATGTTTCTCCATCAACGATTACTTCTAAGTACAACGCCTGGCCTGCTGACCAGTCGTCTATGCTTGATAAATCTAAAACATACCTGAATAATCCATTATGCACTTCAACACTTACATTTCCACTGGTCCATATTGGACTGTCACCTACAGCATCAGGATATATACTGAATACCATTGTTTTTGTTCCATCCACAGGCACATTATCCTTTATTAACCTTCCCTGATAGTTAATCTTGCAGGGAACTTCGGCAAAAGAATACGCTAAAGAAATTAACAAAATTGAGACAGATAATAAGATTACTTTTTTCATTTTAAGACCTCCTTTTTTACCAAACGAGAACTCTGGTAGTCGGGCTCGTCCCCGAGCCCGACAAACCCGGCAAAACTTGCCACCTTTCATCTCGGGGTCAGAGACGACCCCGAGTACCTGCCTATTCCGGAGTGGACCACCACGGTTCTTCCTTTCTTGCACAATTTGAAATTGTGCCTACAAATCCTTTTACTGGTCGGGCACCATTTATGGTACCATGTTCCGTCACCCTGAAGGGTGACCCACCAGAAAAAATAGTACCTGTCACTTTTTTTCCATCTTCTACATATAAGTATATACTATCCATAGTTATGGAGAGGTTAAAAAAATGTTAATTTTTTGTTAACTTCAGAAAATAGCCCATTTTTAATTTGCATTTCATTTGTAAATGTGTTAAAATCAAGAGTTAATTAAGGACTTAACTGACTTTTTCAGGGGGCTTTAAAGTGGAAATTCCCACAAAGTATAATCCAAAGGTTACAGAGAAGAAATGGTATGACTTCTGGCTGGAGAGGAAATATTTTCACAGCGAACCCAGGCCAGAAATGAAGCCCTATACTATAGTTATCCCACCTCCCAATATTACTGGCTCCCTCCATATGGGGCATGCTTTGAATAATATTTTACAGGACATTCTAATTCGACTAAAGAGAATGCAGGGTTATAATGCACTCTGGCTTCCTGGAACAGACCATGGAGGAATTGCCACCCAGAACGTCCTGGAGAAGGAGCTTCTCTCCCAGGGATTGACCAGGGAGAAATTGGGTAGGGAGAAGTTCCTGGAAAGGATGTGGGAATGGCGCAGCAAAGTAGGGAATACAATTCTTGAACAGTTGAAGAGGCTGGGCTGTTCCTGTGACTGGGAGCGCACCCGGTTTACTATGGATAGTGTCTGTGAAAGGGCTGTTTTAGAGGCTTTCGTTTACCTCTATGGAAAGGGATTGATATACAGGGGTGAGTACATTGTCAACTGGTGTCCCCGGTGCCAGACCGCTCTTTCAGATATCGAAGTGGAACACGAAGAAGTTAGGGGCAAATTATGGTATATAAAGTACCCCCTCAAAAATTCGAAGGGTGAATCCTCTTTTGTTATGGTAGCTACCACACGACCGGAAACTATGTTGGGGGATACAGCAGTTGCTGTTAACCCAAAGGATAAGAGATATAAGGAGTTAATTGGAAGCGAAGTTATATTGCCCATTATGGACCGTGCCATTCCCATTGTTGCTGACGGGTTTGTAGATTCTGCTTTTGGTAGTGGTGCGGTGAAGGTAACCCCTGCACACGACCCGGATGATTTTAAGATAGCCCAGAGGCACAACCTGCCAGGTGTGAAGGTTATTAATGAGCAGGGCAGGATGACTGAAGCTTCCGGGAAGTATCAGGGGAAGGACAGGTTTGAGTGCCGCAAGGAGCTGGTAGAAGAACTAAAGGAGAAAGGGTATTTAGAAAAGATTGAGGATTATAACTATTCGATTGGCCATTGTTACCGCTGTCAGACTATTCTGGAACCACTGGTATCTGAACAGTGGTATCTGAAGACAGGGGAGATGGCAAAAAAAGCAATTGAAGCTTCCAGAAAGAAGAAAGTGCGCCTTGTTCCTGAAAACTGGACTAAGCCATATTTGAACTGGCTTGAAGAATTGCATGACTGGTGTATTAGCCGTCAGATATGGTGGGGACACAGGATACCCGTGTGGTACTGCCAGAAGGGCTGTTCCCCTGTTGCAGCGGTGGAAAGACCGGAAAGATGTCCTGAGTGCGGCAATAGCAATCTTGTTCAGGACCCTGATGTATTGGATACCTGGTTCTCTTCAGCTCTCTGGCCTTTTTCTACTTTCGGCTGGCCAAGGAAAAAAGACAGGGTTCCCAATAAAGCGAAAAGTGAGAAGGTAATCAATGACCTTGACTACTACTATCCCACTTCTGTTCTCGTTACAGGATACGAGATTCTTTATCTCTGGGTGGCCAGAATGGTTATGATGGGACTGACATTGATGGACGATATCCCATTTTCTGACGTATACATTCATGGTATAGTGCGGGACGCCAAGGGAAGGAAAATGAGTAAGTCTATAGGGAACGTTATCGACCCCTTAGGGACGGTGGAGAAATATGGAACCGATGCCCTGAGGTTTGCCATGGCATGCGGCGGGGTGATGGGAAGGGACGTTCAGCTCTCCGAAGATAATTTTAGGGCGGGAAGGAATTTTGCTAACAAGACATGGAATGCTTCGCGGTTGGTGCTTATGAATCTGGAAGGGTTCAAATTGCCTACCGGCACGCCAACCCAGAATGTCTCTATCAGAGAAAGGCTCACTTTACCCGATAGATGGATTTTGGACCAGTATAATCGGGCGATAGAAGAGGTCACTATTGCCTTTGAGGAATATGATATAAGTAAGGCAGCAAGGCTTCTCTACGAATTTATCTGGAGTAAGTTCTGTGACTGGTATCTGGAACTCGCCAAGATGAGACTTTATGGCCAGGAGCCGAGCGAGAAAGAGGTGGCTCAGTTTGTGCTCATTTACGTGCTTGCGGGAACTTTAAAGTTGCTCCATCCAATAATGCCGTTTATTACAGAAGATATATGGCATCTGTTAAATAATATCTCTCCGGCGGACAGAGAAGAATCTATAATGGTTGCTTCCTGGCCTCTTCCCGGAAGAGAAGGAAGGGATGAGGATGCCGTAGAAGAGATGGGATTGGTCATAGATGTAATCTCTCAAGTTAGGAATGTGCGTAGCGTAATGAGAATTCCACACGCCAAGATGGTGGAAGTATTTATTAAGCCATCTGAGAGAAAACAGAAGGCACTTCTGGATGAACACATTCTGTATATAAAGAGTTTAACAAAGGCGAAAGAAGTCGTAGCTGATAAGGGTATCAAGAAACCAGAAGAGTGTGCCACTGCCGTCGTTGGTGACGTAGAGATATACGTTCCCTTGAAGGGAATGATTGATATCCATCGAGAAGTAGAAAGGTTGAGTAAGGAAATTGAAAAGATAGAAGTTGAACTCGACAGAACTAACAAGAAATTGAAAAATAAAGAGTTTCTGAAGAAAGCTCCATCTCCGGTTGTAGAGAAAGTAAAGAAACAGAAAGAAGAATACGAGATTACAAGAGATAAATTACTAAAAAACTTAAAGTTAATCAAGGAGTGAATCAGATGCGTGAAGACGGAAGGCAGAACCATAAGATTCGTCCAGTAAAGATAACCAGGGACTATCTGAAGTATGCCGAAGGGTCTTGTCTGGTGGAAGCAGGGGGAACAAAGGTAATCTGCAGCGCTTCTGTACAGGAAAGAGTACCTCCGCACCTGCACGATACCGGTACTGGATGGGTAACCGGTGAATACGCTATGTTGCCCAGAGCCACAGACACACGCTCAGAAAGGGAGAGGTTCAGGTTGTCCGGACGCACCCAGGAGATTCAGAGACTTATAGGTCGCTCCC
>DATKVN010000047.1 GCA_035530055.1 bacterium
CTAACTATACATTCTATGCCGTTAACTATGACAGTAGCATAACGCCAAGGTTTATACCTGTAGCCAATTCAATACCGGAAACAATCTATGTTGATAATACCTTGGTAACAGACTGCCTTGCCGGTGAGTACTCAGTAGCCAATAGAGATAATTCAGGCAGCGATGGTAACGCCTATACCTCCATCGTTGAAGCGGCTAATGTTGCCGGCCCTGGCGATACGGTTTTGACCAGAGAGGGGACATACCACTCTGGCTCAGGGCTTAACGAAAACGACGTACTCTGGCCCAAACATTCAGGAACCGCACAGAATCCTATTGTATTCAAAGCATACAATGGCGAGACGGTAATACTTGGCGATGGTCTTGACAGCTACCCCAATGATAATTGGTTATCTGTTGCCAGAGGGGTAATTACGTTGAAGAACGTAAGCTATATAGAAATAGATGGATTAACTATTAGACATGTCGCTGGCTGGATGTTTGCGAGGGGCTGTAATTATATTACCATTAAGAATTGCCGGTTTGAAGATAGCACGTGGGATTCGAAGGGTTGTGTCAGATTAACAGAATGCTATAACTGGAAGATAGTCAACAATACGTTTTGTAACTCTGCCTATGATAGCCTGTTGCTTGTCGAGAGCGATTATAACCTAATTGAGAACAATACATTCAGGACAGCAGCACATAGCCTATTGTCTTTAAGGAGTGCAAGTTACAATGTGATAAGAAATAATAAGTTCTGTAACCCCTATTTTGCGGGCGGAATGGCCGAGAAATTGACCGAAGTTTTTGACCAGAAGGTGGACACCAGAGATTCTAGGAATCCCTCTTACATTCCCGTTCCAGGGTATAATGGTACGCAAGGCAATTTGTTTGAGAATAACTTATTCGGCTATCATCCAGACCGAGACAATGTTGGTGCCAGAACTTCGGCTATTCAGTTTTCCGGTCAAAGTACAATCATCAGAAATAATGTGTTCTCCAATCCGCCGCTTACTACTCCCGACCCCGATTATCCTAGCGGAGTAGCCGGCGGTGTGGGGATTATTATGCGCTGGGGCGGTTCCTGGAAAGGCTGGAATGGAACTCGCATTGTAGGGGAAGGACATGAAGCCGGATACGTTACGCATAACCGCATTTACAATAATGTTTTACGGTTATGACAATGGTAAGGTAACGGTTCCATCCGATAATTCAATGGCGGGCATACCCAATCCCCCGCCAATCAAAAACGTGGCCGATTACTATAACTACCCGTTTACCGATCTCTATGCCTTCGAAGACAATATGTTCAAGAATAACATTTTATCTGAAGGTAGTATAGTCCCGCATATAAACTGGACTTGGCTAACGAATTTAGCCGGAAAACCAGTGCAACTTATTTTAAGAGGCAGGCTGGACACTACTTACTTTAAAAACAACAATTTTTTTGCTGCTGGAAATTTTTCAGATCAACTGATATATGATGGCCTGAATCGTACCTATTTAGACCCTGAAACTCCCGATTATTTTAATGCCAACTATACAGTTTTTTCGGGTAATGTTCAGCAAGACCCATTGTTCGTTGACGCAAATAATAATGATTTTCACCTTCAACCGGGCAGTCCGATGATTGATGCTGGAGGTTTCCTCACCATTATCACGAGTCCAAGTGGTAGCGGTAATCAAATAACCGTTGAGGATGCCGGATATTTCTATGATGGTTATGGTATTGAAGGTGAAGCCGGGGATATCATCCAGTTAAAAGGACAGACAACCGGAACAGGGATTATTAATATTGATTATAATACCAACACCCTTACCCTTAATCAGTCTTTAACCTGGACAACTGGGCAAGAAGTGAGTTTAGCTTATTCTGGAACTGCCCTTGATATCGGTGCTTATGAATATGTTTTATTTCCTGTGGCTGTAATACAAAATGAACCAAAAGAGGGTCGCGCTCCCCTTACTGTCTCGTTTGATGGTTCACAAAGCACATCTCCTAATGGAGATATAGTAAGTTATGAATGGGATTTTGGAGATGGCTCAACATCAACAGGAATGAAAACTTCCCATATTTTCACTTCTCCTGGAGAATATACAGTGACATTAACTGTAACCGATGTCTATGGAGTAAAGGATGAATCTCAAACTCATATTATAGTATTTCAAAAAGAATTTGCAGAATTACCAGCAGGTTGTTATAACAACGTATTTAATCCAGCAAAAGGAGAAAGAGCATTAATCGTAGTAGAACTGCCAAAACAAGCTTATGTAAGATTAAATCTTTATAATACCAGAGGCAATAGAATAAGAGAACTGGCAGATGAACAGAAAGAAGCAGGTATCCATAAGTACTACTGGGATGGAAGGAATGACTCAGGCGATGTCGTTGGCTCTGGGTTATATTTTGTTCATATACAGGCGGGGGATTATAAAAAGACAAAGAAGATTGTTGTGGTGAAATAACGCTTGAAAACAGGACTACACTATAGTCTTTTCTGTCTTCTTATCAAAAACATGAATTTTATCCATATCAAAGACCATTTCTATGTCCTGGTTAACTTTTGCTTTATTGTGTGAACCAACGCGGGCAATAAAAATACTTTTGCTGGTGGTTAAATGTAACATTATCTCAGCACCCATAGGCTCCACAACCTCTACAGTACTGGAAATAGTGTTATCCCGGGTAGCTCCCGCAGAGTAGAGCTTATCATAAATATCCTCTGGTCGGATGCCGAAGATTACTTCTCTGCCCACATAGGGTTCGAGGGGTTTTCCCATTCTCTTACTGACTTTTACTTCGTAGTTTCCTTCATCTAGATATATTCCAGCATTCTTTTTTATTACCCGGCATTCCATAAAGTTCATTGGGGGTGTCCCGATGAACCCGGCCACAAACTTATTTACCGGCTGGTCATAAAGAGTGATTGGATCTGCCACCTGGTGAATGATACCATCCTTCAATACTGTGATCTTGTCTCCCATGGTCATAGCCTCTACCTGGTCGTGAGTCACGTAGATCATAGTAGCTTGCAGCCGCTTGTGAAGCTTGCTGAGTTCTGTCCTCATCTGAACTCTCATCTTTGCGTCTAAATTACTTAAAGGTTCATCGAATAAGAAGACTTTTGGTTTACGAACTATAGCCCTTCCCACTGCTACCCTCTGTCTCTCTCCGCCAGAGAGTGCCTTTGGCCTTCTGTTTAGAAGAGGCCGGATACCTAAAATCTCTGCTGCTTCTTCTACCCTGCGTTGTATCTCTTCCTTGGGATACTTTCTCAATTTTAGTGCAAAAGCCATATTTTCATAGGCAGTCATATGGGGGTAAAGAGCGTAGTTCTGGAAAACCATAGCAATATCCCTGTTTTTAGGAGGGATGTCATTGATCAGTCTATCATCAATATAGATTTCTCCTTCAGTAACTTCCTCCAAGCCAGCAATCATTCGTAGCGTGGTCGATTTACCACAGCCTGAGGGTCCAACTAAAATGCAGAACTCTTTATCAGCAATTTCCAAATTAATATCCTTGGCGCCGATAACACCTCCAGGATATAACTTAGTCGCCTTCCTTAAAACAACCCGCGCCATTCCTACCTCCTGTGTAAAACTGGACTCCTCGCGAAAGCGAGGTTATCCCTTCCTTTCGGAAGGACTCCAAACCTTTCTTAAAAATTGAAATCTATCAAGTCTTTATCTATTATAATCGTCTCCTCTCTGCTTCTGCCCATAGAGACTATGGAGACTTTTGCCTGAACCAGGCTTTCTATTTTACTTAAATATTTCTTTGCATTTTGGGGTAGTAAATTAAATTTCTGAATGCCTTTAGTCTTCTCTTTCCACCCTTTTAACTCTATATAAACTGGTTTACAATCTTTGAAAATTTCTCTGCCAGTGGGAAACTCCCTGATCAATTTTCCCCGGTAGCGATATGCTATACAAATTTTTAAAGGGTCAATCCCATCCAGAACATCCAGCTTGGTCAAGGCCAAACTCCTCAGACCATTTACCCTAACTGCGTGTCGGACAATGGAGGCGTCAAACCAGCCACAGCGTCGAGGCCGGCCTGTAGTTGCTCCAAACTCTTTTCCCTTTTCCTGCAATAGTTTACCTATGCTATTGGAAAGCTCTGTGGGAAATGGTCCCTCTCCTACCCTGGTAGTATATGCCTTGACAATTCCTAAGACTCGATCGACCTGAGTGGGACCTATACCTATACCCACACAGGCTCCACCAGCCACAGGATTGGAAGAGGTAACATAAGGATAACTTCCATAATCAACGTCCAGTAGAGTCCCCTGAGCACTCTCCAGGATAACATTCCTCCCCTGAGAAATTATCCGGTTAATCATTATTGCTGAATCCACAACGAGATCTTTAATTATGGGTAACTGCTTTTTTCTTTTTTCCAGAATCTCTCGCCTCAACTCAGAGAGCTTACACGCTTTCCTCAGAAGAGGCGCCTTTTCTTTCAAGTTCCTTTCCAATAGTTCCCTGAATAGGCGTAGGGAAAGGAAATCAGCCATTCTTATACCCACTCTCGCCACCTTATCGGCGTAGGCTGGCCCGATGCCCTTTCGGGTGGTACCGATTCTCTTCTTACCCTGCTGGATTTCCCTGAGCTGATCCATCCAGCGATGATAGGGCAGAATAATATGGCAGGCATCACTGACAAAAAGCCTGCCTTCTATTTTTATTCCTTTCCTCTCGAGAAAGCGAATCTCTTCTACCAGTGCCTGGGGATCTACTACCACTCCACTTCCAATAATACATTTCTTGCCCGGCTCGAGGATTCCCGCTGGAACCAAGTGGAGAATGAATTCCTGACCATTAAAGACAACAGTATGTCCCGCATTGTTGCCACCCTGGTAGCGGATAATATAATCGGCCTTCTCTGAGAGAAGGTGGACAACTTTGCCTTTACCTTCGTCGCCCCACTGGGCACCTACCACAACTAAAGTAGCCATATTTTATGCTCCGCCTCCCCGTTCCGTTGAAAGTGGAACAGAGATACTTTACAGTTTTAGCCGTTTAAAGATTATATTCACATATCTCAAGTAATAGTTGAGATTGAAGCAAGCATCGATTTCTCTTTTTGTAAAATATTTCCCCACTTCCTTGTCCTTTTTTAGAAGCTCGCGATATTCACTGCCTTCCTTCCAGGCCCTCATAGCACTTCTTTGAGTCAGCTCATATGCCCTCTCCCGGGAAAGTCCCTTCTTTACCAGTTCCAGAAGAATCCTCTGGGAGAAAATGGTATTCTTACTTTTCTCCAGATTCTTCTTCATATTCTCAGGATAGACTATGAGTCTTTTCACGATATTTTCGAACTTCTGCAACATATAATCCAGGAGAACTGTACTATCAGGAATAATAACTCTTTCCACAGAGGAATGTGTAATGTCTCTCTCGTGCCATAGAGGTATATTCTCTAAGGAGGCTACCGCATGGGAGCGAACAAGACGCGCCAGTCCACAAATTCTCTCACAAGTTATGGGGTTCTTTTTGTGGGGCATTGCTGAAGAACCTTTCTGAGTAGGGCTGAAATACTCTTCTACCTCCAGAATCTCAGTCCTCTGGAGGTTTCTTATTTCCAGGGCAAATTTCTCCAGTGAACCGGCTACCAGCGCCAATATGGAAAGGTATTCGGCATGGCGGTCTCTTTGAATTATCTGTGTGGAAATAGGGGCTGGCTTCAACCCAAGTTTTTTACAGACATAGAGTTCCACTTTAGGATTCACGTGAGCATAAGTTCCCACTGCCCCTGAAATTTTTCCCACACCAATCACTTCCCTTGCCCGCCTGAGTCTCTCTAAGCTTCTCAGGGTCTCCTGATACCAGAGTGCCAGTTTCAACCCAAAAGTAATCGGCTCAGCATGGATTCCGTGGGTTCTACCTATCATTATTGTATTCTTATGTTTTATGGCTCTCTTCCTCAGAGTCCGGGAAAGATTCTCCAGATCTTCGATTAAAATATCTATAGCCTCAACCATCTGCACAGCCAGTGCGGTATCCAGAATATCAGAAGAAGTTAATCCCAGATGAATATATCTTCCTTCTTTACCCACACTCTCGCTCAAAGAAGATACAAAAGCGATCACATCGTGATGCACTTTGCTCTCTATCTTTTTAATCCTTGCCAAGTTAAAGCGTGCTTTTCTCTTAATTTTAATGAGCGCACTCCTGGGAATCTCTCCAAGATTACTCAGAGCTTCGCAAACAGCCAGCTCAATTTCCATCATTATCCCGAACCTGTTCTCGTCAGTCCAGATTCTCCCCATTTTAGGAAGAGTATAGCGAGAAATCATTTATCCTCCCTATAAATAAACTATCTTTTAACTCCCTGTTTCAACTGGCAAAGTTCCACTTTTGTTTCTTTAAATAGTTTCCGCGCCATCTCATCAGGATATTCACCTTTAAAAACAGCTCGAGTTATCCCCGCCTGAATTATCATCTTGGCGCAGAGAATACAAGGTTGATGCGTACAATATATGGTAGCGTTCTTTATATCTACACCATTAGCAGCAGCAAATAACAATGCATTCTGTTCACCGTGGAGCCCCCGGCACAATTCCTGCATCTTGCCAGAGGGAACGTTCTTCTTTTCTCGAACACACCCTACCTGTTCACAGTGGGGCAGTCCGGTTAAAGTCCCATTATATCCTGTGGCAAGAATTCTCTTCTCCCGCACAATGATTGCTCCCACCTGCCTCCTCAGACAGGTGGAACGTTTAGCCACAGTATCAGCAATTTCCATAAAGTAGTCATCCCACGACGGCCGTCCCATTTTTTTCCTTTTTCTCCTAATGCGAAGGAATTTGGTGTAGCGAGCATTTCTTATAGCAGCAAAGCATAAGCTTTGCTTCCTCTGTAGGGGACGGACTCTGTGCCGTCCCTCCTTCGGGCGACCACGGAGTGTCGCCCCTACACCGACGCAGAACTATCGCTCTGCGGCTATAATGAAAAATGACTCTGACCCCTTTTCTTTTTTTAATGTTTGAAATGGCGCATTCTGGTGAAGGCCATAGCAATTTTATGCTCATTACAAGCAGTAATCGACTCCTTATCCCTCAAGGAACCTCCCGGCTGAATAATTGCTGTAACCCCAAAGGTAGCAGCCAAATCGACAGAGTCACGGAAAGGAAAGAAAGCATCTGAAGCCAGAACTATAAGCCCCTTATATTTCCCGAATTGCTCCCCCATCTTCCTCTTCGCAATTTTCACTGCATCCACACGAGACATCTGACCAGCTCCGATGCCTAGCGTCTGGCTTTCGCTTGCCAGAACAATGGCATTCGACTTAACGTGCTTACAAACTTTCCAGGCAAACAGGAGAGCTTTCAATTCCACATCGCCTGGCTTCTTCTCAGTAACTACTTCCAGACCATCAGCAAAAGTTTTCAAATCCTTAGTCTGAGCTAACAGCCCTCCGGAAACTCTCCGGTAATCGAGCTGAAGAGAAGATAATTTTCTTTCACCAGACAACTTTAACAATCGGATATCTTTCTTCACTTTCAGAACTTTAACAGCTTCATCTTCAAAATCCGGGGCAATCACTGCCTCAACAAAGGTCTTAACAATCTCTTCTGCGGTTTTACTATCCACCTTGCGATTGAAGCCGACAATGGACCCAAAGGCACTAACCGGGTCGCATTGGCGAGCTTTCTTATAAGTCTCAAGAAGAGCACGACCAGTGGCCACACCACAGGGGTTAGTATGCTTAATAATCACTGCTACTGGCTCTTCAAATTCTTCCACGATATTGACTGCTGCATCTAAATCCAGAATATTGTTAAAAGAAAGCTCCTTGCCTCCCAGTTTTTCTACATCTGCTATTCCCTGCCCTTTTCCTTTAACTAATTCTCTATAAAATGCTGCGCTTTGATGGGGATTCTCTCCATACCTCAAATCCTTTACCTTCTCCAGCTGGAGTTGCAATAAATCCGGAAAAAGAGAAGGAGAGGAAGAGGAAGTGAGAAAATAATGGTAGATATGGTAATTATATTTAGAGAGATGTCGAAATATATCTGTGGTTAATCTTAGAGAGGTCTCCTCGCTTACCGCACCTTTATTCTTTTTCATCTCTTCCAGAACGGAACCATAATGTTGAGGATCAGAAATTGGCACTACCCACTTATAATTCTTGGCTGCTGACCTCAACATAGTTGGACCACCGATGTCAATATTCTCAATAGCCTCCTCTTTAGTAACGCCCTCTTTGGCAATTGTGGCTTCAAATGGATAAAGGTTAATTACTACCATGTCAATCAGTTCTATGTTATGCTTTTCTGTCTCTTTCATGTGTTGGGGATTATCCCTGAGGGCAAGCAAAGCCCCATGAACTTTGGGATGCAAAGTCTTCACTCTTCCTTCCAGTACCTCAGGGAAACCCGTATAATCTGAAACCGAGCGGATGGATATTCCTGCTTCCTTTAACATCTTAGCAGTCCCGCCGGTAGAAATAATCTCCACTCCCAAATCTTTCAAACCACGGGCAAACTCTACAATTCCTGTCTTGTCAAACACACTAATAAGAGCTCTCTTAACTTGCGGCATAATTTATCCCCCTCACCCTAACCCTCTCCCCGAGAGGAGAGGGAACTTTCTTAGAATTGGCTATATTCTTTATAATCCTTCAATTCCTTTAAATAGGGAACAGACCTGGCGCCAATTCTGGTAACGGAAATGCTCGCTATAAGATTAGCAAATTTTACAGATTTTTCCAAATCCCAATTATTTAAATCACCAAAAATAAACCCGCAAGAGAAGGCATCACCAGCCCCTGTTTTATCTACAGGTTTGAATTCTTTATACGAGTCAATAAATTTATTGCCCACACCAGAATAGACAAAGCATCCTTCTCTTCCCAGAGTGGTAAGAACAATTTTTGCTCCGTATTCGGCAATGGCTTCCGAGGCATCGTGGAGCTTTTCTCTTTTGGTTAACTCTTTTATCTCTGTCTCATTAAATTTCACTATTGTTGCTTTATTCAAGATTCCTTTAAGGCTTTTAAGCCCCCTTTCCACAAATATGTATCCCGGGTCGAAAAATACTTTCACTCCAGATTCTTTAGCATAACGGGAAGCAAGTTCCATCGCCGGGATAGCTTTTTCACCTTCAATGCTACTTAAGAAGATATATTTAGCGGATTTTATATAATTTTTATCAATATTTTCAAGAGATAGTTTTGCATTGGCTCCTTGATAGGCAAAGAGAATCCTCTCACCACCTTCATTAACAATAGCAATAACGCTCCCACTATTTCCCTGACAAACTTTTAAGCAAGATATATCGACCTTCTCCG
>DATKVN010000048.1 GCA_035530055.1 bacterium
ATTGCCAAAAGCCCGGAAGATACTTTCTCCAGTGAGTCGCAGTATAAGATAGGAGAGAGCTATGAAAAGATGGGCAATAATGACCTTGCGCAGGAGGCTTTTCAGAAGATACTCCAGAAGTATCCCCAGTCAATAGCTGCAGCCAGAATCCACCTGAGAGACGGAATTTTGCTTGAAGAAAAGAAGGATTATAAAAAGGCAATAGAAAAATACAGATTAGCTACAAATTTAGCCCGCAACGAAGTAGGAGCGGAAGCGCAGAAGAGAATAGGTGACTGTTACTATTTCCGGAAAGATTACCACAATGCTATGGTTGAATATTTGAAGGTAGTATATCTCTATGACAAATACACGTACTTTGCTGCCCCTGCGCAATATATGGCTGGAGAATCTAACGGTAAAGAAAGGTTCTGGGAGGAAGCGAGGAAAGCTTATAAGAAGGTCATAGAGAATTATCCGGAAACCGAGTGGGCGAAGAAAGCACAAACAGAACTGGAGAGGATAGCCGATAAATAGTATGCCGATAAGAAAAATTATCTTTTTCATAGGAATCTTGATTTTTCTCTTTTTATGCAAACCCAATGCAGGGGCGGAAGCAGAGAAGCCAACTGAGGAGAAGCCTGCCTTCGAGCTACCGGAAGTGGTAATTATCGGAGAAGACCAGTCCAGAGTAATCATAGGTGGTGAAAGGCAGCCACTCATTGATCAGCCTTTTCTGAAAAAGGTGGAAGTTGGTCTGGAGCCAATGGCAAAAATCTCTCCTCTATCCTTTCCTCCGAGGAAGGAAAACATTATTGATTTCAGTTTTGCTTACGGGAGTTTCGACGCTTTAAAGGCTAACCTCAGTTACGGTAGACAGATTGGGGACAAAACTTACTATCTCCTTGGTATAGGAAAATACAAGACAGACGGAGAATTTCCTGGCAGGCGGTATAACCAGGATAGCGCGTTTTTAGAATTGGGATTCAAGCCTGTTGAAAAGCTCGATTTGAAAATTGCAACTTCTGGTCTCCTGAAAGATTATCGCTTGTCCAATTCTGCCATTACTCAAAATCTAGACCTATTCAACGTGGAATTAGGAATGGAGGGGAGAATAAGAGAAGGGAGCAATCTGGGATGTCAGTTCTTTGGTCAAATAGCAAACTTAAAGAATAACGATAAAGCCAAAAGTGAAATAGGGGGAGCCAGATTACAGGCGAGGATTGGTCTGACGGAAAGGAACTTACTGAACCTGGAAGCGCAACTTTATCAGGAGAGTCTTAGATTAGGTGGTGATAGGAGGCGTTACTCAATCAGTTACATTTCTCTGAGTGACGAATTTCTTCTCTTTGAAAGACTATGGGTTAACCTGGGACTGGAATACAAAGAGAAGAGTAAGCCCCTTACCTCATATCTTTATCCCACAGGCAGACTCTCTTACGAGCTGGTTCCCAATTTTAACCTCTGGGTAAAATATAAGCCAGAAATGGCAGTTCCCCTCTTCGATGAACTCTATATAGACAATGACTATACAGAGGTTAATTTAGACCTTCTTCCTCAGAAAAGAAAATTTTCTCTGGAGGAAGGTATGGAGTATAAACTCAGAGAGAACCTCTCTGGCAACATCTCCTTCTTTCAGAGGAGATTTAGAAATTTCATTGCTCTTTCCGACAATGGCATGATAGGAAGTTGGCAAAATATCTCCAACGTATATTCAGAAGGCGTGGAAGCATCCCTTGTTTACACCCCAACGGATAATTTTACTCAGACCTTGAGATATGTATATGAGAGAATAGAGGATGAAGACCAACCCGATGAGAAAGTGCCGTATAGACCCTTTCATTCTCTCAAAATTTCGTCACTCTATTCCTATAAGCCGTTAAGTGTAGTTCTATCAATCCTAATGCAAAGCGAAAGATATTACAATCGCTATCAATCTTTGCCCTTCTACTGGACGCTGGAAACAGAAATCTCCTATCGCGTAGCAAAGCAGCTTCTTATTTTTGTTCAAGGAGAGAATTTACTGCAGGAGAAGTATGCTGAGAGGTTCGGTTATCCGCTTGACCATAGTAAATTTTTTGGAGGGTTGAAACTAAAATTCTAACCGGAAGTAAAAGGAGTAGCGAAACTTGTTTCGCGATTAGTTGACGCAGAGCCAGCTCTGCTACTCCTATTCCAAAAGGAGGCTAAAATGCTGAACTATTTTTTACGCGGGGGAATAATGATGTATCCTCTTTTTATTGCTTCGGTTTTGGCTCTGGCGATAATCATCAACAAGTTGCAAGTTCTTTCGCGAGCGAAAACTGGCGAGAGGGAGCTAATGGGTAGAATTAAGGGACTGGTTGATCAAAAGAGGGTTGAACAAGCAGTAGCTGTCTGTAACAATTCCAAGGGGCCAGTTGCTTCCATATTGAAGGCAGGCTTGTCCCAGTATGACAAGGGGCAGAAAACAATGGAAGTTGCATTTGAAACGCAGGCTTCAGAAGAAGTTCCTCGCCTGGAAAACTATCTGCCTGCTCTGGCCACCATTGCCGCAGTATCCACTTTGATGGGGTTTACTGGCACAGTCTTAGGAATGATTCGCGCTTTCGATTCCATTGCTGCTGCCAGCGCCACTTCTCCGGCGATTGTAGCTTCAGGCATTTCCGAAGCGCTGATTACCACTGCCACCGGGTTACTCATTGCTATTCCCACACTTCTTTTCTATCGATATTTTGTCCATCGCGTGGATAGATTTGTTTCTGAGGTTGAGAGATACTGCAGAGAAGTGATTAGAATTTTAATTCCTGGTTAGGTTGGTGCTCTTTTGGGCGCCGGAGTCTGGAATTCCCGATTTCATCGGGAGAGGAAGAATAACCCCCGATTTCATCGGGGGGACTCCAGGGTGACCCTGATGTATCGGGGGCACTGTAA
Organism: bacterium; assembly: GCA_035530055.1. Taxonomy (NCBI): domain Bacteria; species bacterium. Next base: position 2,893 of record DATKVN010000048.1, read on the forward strand.
ACAGTGCCCCCGACCAGATAAGGAGGCAAAGAAAATGCAATTCAGAAGACCAAGAACTCTCAGCACGCATCTCGATATCGCGCCAATGGCCGACGTCGTATTTCTACTCCTAATTTTCTTTATGTTATCTACTTCTTTTGTTGTTCAGCCAGGCATCCAGGTTAGATTACCCAAGGCAGTTACTTCCGAAATTCAGTTGAAGAAAGACCTCGTCTTAACGATTACTGCCGAGAACATACTCTTTTTGAACGAAGAACCGGTTACCCTGGATGGGCTGGGAGAAGCATTGCAGGCTGCTTTTGCCCAGAGGAAAGACAGATTGTTGATTATTAAAGCCGACCAGGAAGTTAAACATGGCCTGGTGGTGCATGCAATGGATATTGCAAAACTGAACGGAGCTGATAGATTAGCGATTGCCACAGAACCAAAGTTGCTGTGAGTTTCGGGAGAAAAGAATGTTTGCAGATCGCAATTTCCGGCTTTCACTAGTTATTTCTTTCATATTGCATTTGTTAATGCTGATATATATTCCCATAACCCAGCGCCATAGACCTCCGGTTAGATTTGTGGAGGTCTCTTTAGTTTCATTTCCGGCGATAAGACCCACTGAACCCGGTTACCCAAAGGCTTTGGCTCTTGCTCGACCGAGGACTGATATCCGTCCTGCTCCGGGAGTAGATGTGTGGACGCCAGGAGAGGGAGAGCCACTGGCAATTCTGGGCCCGGAAACGAAGATTACCCTATCAGAAGTCCCCGCGCCTGAGCCCGAATTGGGAGAGAAAATATCGATGCTGCCGGGTGAAGGCAGGTTCACCATGGAAGGAGTTAAAATTACGCCCGGAGTTCACGATAGAGGCGGCATTTTTGTGGGAAAGGGTGAGGCCCAAGAGTTTGCCATAACCGGTCCAGTCTCTCGTAGAGGAATTGTCCGGCGCGTTTATCCACAATATCCAAAGTGGGCAGAAGAGGCAGGGGTGAGTGGAGAAGTCCGCTTAAAGTTCTGGGTCCTGCCTGACGGATTAGTCAATAGAGTAGAGGTAACCCAGACTACGGGATATCCTGACCTGGACCAGATTGCCAGCCAGGCGATGAAGAAATGGCTCTTCGAGCCACTTTCTCCCAAGGAGAAGAAGATAGTCCAGTGGGGAACAATCACCCTCAAATTCAAACTGGAATAACGAAAATCAGACCCGGTGACTTAAGATGTATCTATTAGGGTTAATTGGGAGTTGCAAAGGAATGGGACTCTTAGCTAATGCCGAAGGGGGGACTTGAACCCCCAAGGGCTCTCGCCCACACGGCCCTGAACCGTGCGTGTTTGCCAATTTCACCACTTCGGCATAATTTCAGAATAATTTTAATTTAGCATGGAGAAAAAGTCAAGCCCAAACTTATGTTCGGGCTTTTTTATTTGCAAAAAGGAATCTATTTTGGTATAATTTAAAAAATGAAAAAAATCATAAGTACAAACAAAAAGGCTTTACACGAATATGAAATTTTAGAGACCTATGAGTCGGGAATTGTTTTAGTTGGCTCGGAAGTAAAGTCTTTGCGGGAAGGAAAAGCGGCTTTGAAGGGTGGTTTTGGTCTCATAGAAGGAGAAGAGGCATTCCTTTATAATGTACATATAAGCCCATATGAAAAATCCTCGACAAAGGATTACGACCCGAAGCGAAAGAGGAAGTTGCTTTTGCATAAGCATGAGATAAAAAGATTGATGGGCAGAGTTCAACAAAGAGGCTTGACTTTGGTCCCTTTAGAGATGTATTTTAAAAGGGGAAATGCGAAGGTTTCTCTTGGCCTTGCCAGGGGGAAAAAGACATATGATAAGAGAGAAGCATTAAAGAGGCGTGAAGCCGAGAGAGAAGTAAGAAGGTCGATGAAAGATAGATATAAATAAAGGGGGCGATCAGGTTTCGACAGGGATAGAGGAGGCAAGGACGGCAGGTCGAGGTTTGTCGAAGGCTCGTTAATCAATCGACAACAAAACTAAGTGCTGACACTACTAAGTTAGCATTAGCCGCGTAAGCGGACACGCTCACCTCTTTTTGCCCATTGGATGGGGATGAGTGTCAGAGAGATGGGATAGTTCCGGCTTTTGCCTTGGAAGTCGGGATGAGATTTAAAGGCTGCTCCGTCTCGAATCCTGTCTTTGGGTAATAAGGCGGGGGAGATTCCAAACAAAGACTAAACCTGTAGATGTCCTGCTGAAATATTTCTGGACGCGGGTTCGATCAAAGGGTCGACTCCCGAAGTAATTCGGGATGCAAAACCTGGCTTACATCAGGGAAACCCTAATCCTGATAATACAGGAAAGGGTAATCCTGAGGGGCGAAAGCCCTGCAGAGACTGCAATGATAGGAGGTGATATCGTTGGGCGAAATTGAACCAGCGATAAATCTATGCCTTCTATAATACGTCAGGCTCCCCGATTGGGGATGAAGAGATAGTCCATACCACTTAGAAATAAGTGGGGTATATGTCCCGCCGCCTCCACCAAAATCATAGGCAGAGATATGAACAGGAAATCAAAAATACTCATAATTGATGATGACCCCGATGCTCTAGAGACAATGACAGCAGTACTGGAAACTCGCGATTACCAGGTATTGACGGCCCTTTCGGGATTGGAAGGGATTAGTAAGGCAAGCAAGGAGAAGCCCGACCTCATTATGATGGACGTATTGATGCCTGAAGTTGATGGATTTGCTACCTGCAAGATGATTAAAGAAAATGAAGAAATTAAAAATATTCCTGTAATTCTTCTCACAGGTACAGGAATGGTTGGCGATATGGAAAAGGGCTTTGCAGCCGGGGCTAGTGACTTTATGATTAAGCCAATCGATTGGGATGCACTTTTCTTAAAGATTAAAAAATTAATCCCATAATAAAACAATCAGGTAGATTGCTCTTTCAAGTGATGAAAAGAGAAAAATTGGAGTCCTCCCGAAAGGGAGGAATGACTCCCGATTTCATCGGAGAGAGGAATAACCTTGCTTTCGCAAGGACTCCAGCCAAACATGTTGGTTGCCCTTTCGGAATGACGAGAATCTAGACTGAAATTTGACTATAGAGAAAAGTAGTGAGGTGTAGTTGAAAAAATTATTTCTATGCGGGTTAATATTGATTTTCTGTTTCTCCCTTGCCTCAGCACAGGAGCAGCTGGCTAAGATTGAAGTGGTTACTGCCGAGAAGACTTATAGCGATATCGACTTACTTTTGATTGCGGGAATGGGTTATCTGAAAATCAATGATGTGGCCGAGGTATTTGATGGGAAAGTCGATTTTGACCCGGTTAAGAATAAGGCAAGTTTAGAATTGAGTCAGGGGAAGGTAGAATTTTTTGTTGATAGCACTGAAGTAATTATCGACAATATTAAACGCAAGATGAAAAAGGAAACCAAAATTATTGAAGGAAGAGTATGGATTCCCCTGGAAGTTGTGGTTACTAAGGCATTTGGCGAGGTACTTGGTGGACAGGTATCCTGGGATTATGCGGGCAAAACTTTGTCTACTGTGGAGAAGATGCCTGGTGCTCCTCTAAAAGAAGAAGAGGAAGAGGTTCCTCCTCCAGAACCCGAAATAACTGCACCTGTCTCGCCCGTGGAAGGAGTGAAGAAGCAAAGAGTTAGAACTATCGTGATTGACCCGGGACATGGAGGCAAAGACCCGGGGGCAATCGGCCCTCGGGGTACCAAGGAGAAGGACGTGGTGCTGAGAATAGCCCATAAGTTAGCTAAAGAGTTACATAAGAATCTGAAAACAAGAGTTATCTTAACCAGGTACCACGACGTTTTTCTGCCCCTTGCCGACAGAACTGCCATAGCTAACCAGCAGAAGGCTGACCTGTTTATCAGCATTCACTGCAATGCTTCCCTGAAGTCGCGTACTAAAGGTTTTGAGGTCTACTTCCTGTCTGATGAAGTATCTGATGAAGAGGCACAAGCAGTAGCCAATATGGAGAATGCAGTAATGGCTTTAGAAGAGAGAACAGAAGAGAGAAATGAGTTATCTTCCATCCTGTGGTCATTAACTATGAATGAATTTATGAATGAGTCAAGTGAGCTTTGTTCGCTCATCTGTTCCGAAGTCGACAGAAAATTAAGAGATGTGGAGAACAGAGGGGTTAAACAGGCCGGTTTCACGGTTTTGCGGGGAGCTAAGATGCCGGCTATTCTTGTGGAAGCAGCGTTTATTTCCAATCGCTCGGGAGAAAGAAGGCTGAAAAGCAGCAAATTTCAGAAAAGTGTAGTGGAATCCATCTGTACGGGGGTAAAAGAATACAAGGAATGGGTGGAGAGGTGGTAAACATAGGAGGGGAAATGGTAGAAAAGCCAGTCGGGGTATTTGACTCAGGCGTTGGCGGATTGACTGTTGTTAGCCAGTTATTCAGGATTCTTCCCCAAGAGGATATTATCTACTTTGGCGATACAGCACATCTCCCTTACGGTTCCAAGTCTAAAGAGGCAGTCACTCACTACTCTTTAGATATTGCAAATTTTCTAAAAACACAAAAAGTAAAGATTATCATAGTGGCTTGTAATACCGCCTCATCTTTCGCCCTTTCTTCGTTGAAAGAAAATATAGAGACTCCCGTCATTGGTGTAATAGAACCCGGTGCTCGGGCTGCAATAGATGCTACCAGAAATTTCAAGATAGGGATTATCGGGACAGAAGGAACAATAAAAAGTAGAGCATTTGAGGAAGCTCTCAAGAAGATAGACAAAAATGTAAAAGTATTTTCTCAAGCCTGCCCGTTATTTGTTCCTCTTGTTGAGGAAGGTTGGCTTGACAAACCTGAGACTTCGCAGATTGCCGAAAAATATCTATCTCCTCTAAAAGATAAGGACATAGATACTCTCATTTTGGGATGCACTCATTATCCGCTTTTAAAGGAGCTCCTGTCGAGAATAATGGGACAGGAAATTTCTCTTATAGATACTGCTGAAGCTACAGCTAAGGCTGTAAAAAGAATGCTCGAGGAGAAAAAATTGTTGAGAAAGGGAAATCGTAAAGCAGTATATAAATTTTTTGTCAGCGATGACCCGGAGAAGTTTCTGCAGCTTGGCAGGAGGTTTCTGGGAAAGAGTATGGATAAGGCGGAAAGAGTTAATCTGGCGGAGATGGGGTAAACGATGTACGAAGTTATGGTGGAGGGAAGTTTTTCCGCGGCGCATAATTTACGGGGCTACAGGAAAAAATGCGAGAAATTGCATGGTCACAATTGGAAAGTAGAAGTTGGAATTCGTGGAGAAAAGTTGGATAAAACTGGTATGTTGATAGATTTCAGAGAGGTGAAAGATTATCTGGAAAGGATTATGGGAAAACTAGACCATAAATATTTAAATGAAATTTCGCATTTTAAAGTGACTAATCCGACTTCTGAAAACATCGCCAGGTTTATTTACAATGAGTTAAAATCCCGGTTGAAAGGTTCTCTCTATATGGTGAGCAAAGTGACTGTGTGGGAGAGCGACACCACTTCTGCAACTTATTTTCAGGACAAGAAAAATGTTGAATAGATTGAGCATCAGAACGCACTCGCGATCGGAATTAATGGATATAACGCCTCTGGTAAGGGATATAGTGCATAAGAGCAAGATTGAGAATGGTCTCTGCTATGTTTTCGTTCCCCATACTACTGCCGGGATTACCATCAATGAGAATGCAGATCCCAGTGTCAGGCAGGATATTCTGATGGGGCTGGATAAGCTGGTTCCCTGGCAGGGTGATTATACTCATCTGGAAGGGAATGCTGCTGCCCACATTAAGGCCAGTTTGGTAGGCTCCTCGGAGACAATCCCTATAGAGAAGGGAGACCTCGTCCTGGGCACATGGCAGGGAGTCTTCTTTGCCGAATTTGACGGCCCCAGGCGCAGAGAAGTCTGGATAAAAATAAAAAAGGGGTCAGAGTGATTTTTTGAGCTTTCCTTTCGGTCGCAGTACAGAAAAAAAGGGGACAGTCCCCTTTTTAGAGGTAGGCGCGGTAGTCCATTTCAGGAAAGATGTTGTCTCTGTATTCGAGGTCGTTAAGGAAGTTTTCGTCGATTCTGTTATTTTTTATCTCTTCATACAATCTGTTGAACTGGTGGATATGGTTGCGCGTTCTCTTTTCAGCATATTCGACCATTCTGCCAGTGGTCATAATGAATGCCCAATCTGAAGCCTGAGCCAGAAGCAATTCTCTGGCAGCCTGATTCAACGCTCGCTTTTTCACTCCCCTTGCCTCTGGGTTCTCGTCGGTTATTTCTACCATTCTCTCAGTAACCTTGTGCAGGTGTCGGTAAATCCAGTCATTGTTTCTGTTCAGCCAGACCTCATTATATCCTTTATCTCCCCAGCTGGACATAGAAGGTGTTATTACCTGATTTTTTGGATTCTCATTTAAATACTCTGAGGGAGTGACCGGTCTAAGTGTAGTTTGGTCATAATGTATTTTTCGGAAGAGGAAATTGAGGAAATCGGGACCTTCGTACCACCAGTGGCCAAAAAGTTCAGCATCGTAAGGAGCCACGATAATCGGTTTACGGCCCATAAAATCGTATAAATACTCCACCTGCTTTTCTCTATTAAAGATAAAATTTCCCGCATGCTCAGCCGCAGCCTCCAGAGCTTCTTGGGGATGGTAGGGTTCTTTCTTATCCAGGGCTACTTTACCTGTGATTTTATGATACTTGATTCCTACATTTCTCCTTATGCCATCAGAGTGGAGATACGGACGGATGTAGTTGTAATCCAGGTCATAACCTAGATCTCTGTAGAATTCCCTATAGCGAAAATCTCCAGGGTAACCGGTCTCAGCGCTCCACACCTGCAGGGAAGACTCAACGTCGCGGCCAAATGCTACCACTCCCGAAGGGCAATAGACCGGAGCAAAAACAGCATAGCGGGGTCGGGGAGTGCCGTAGATAATCCCGTGAGTGTCGAGAAAGAAGAATCGCAAATTCTCTTCTTTTAGAATTTCGTCGTCTCCTGGATTGTAGGCGCACTCGGAGAGCCAAATTCCCTTTGGCCGATGACCAAATTTAAATAGATGGTCTCGCATTGCTATCCTTACCTGAGCTCGAACAGCACGGCGGTATACCATAAGAGGGAGAAATCCATGAGTGGCGCAACAGGTTATGACTTCAATTTTTCCCAGGTCCTGGAATTTACGGAAAGCATTGAGGAGATTCCCATTATACTTCTCTTCGAAAATAAACCGCACTTCTTTCAATCTCTTCTCATACATTTGGGCAGCTTCCTGAAACTCAGGCTGTTTTCTTACGCGGATTTGTTCCTTCTCCGTTAGCTCAATCAACTTAGACAAATGACGCAAATATCGACTCTGAAGTAAAGGGTCGGAAAACATTGCTGTCAAGGTTGGGCTAATGGAAATGGTCAGTCTGAAATCTACTCCGTCATTTATTAATCCATCTAAAACCCTAATTAGAGGAATATATGTTTCAGTTAGAGCTTCGTAGAGCCAATCTTCTTCAAGAAAGTCCTCGTGTTCAGGATGGCGAACAAAAGGAAGATGGGCGTGAAGGAGAAGACATAAGTATCCTTTTTCCATAGTTTTTTCCTGGATCATAATGTGAATGCTATTTGGGCTTACGGGAGGTAGGGATAGGAGAGCCTACGCCAAGAGGTAAGATTTCTTCCAGACGCCGGGAAAGGATTTTCATTGCCTCCTCAGTGCTTAAGCCAGACTTATCAAGATGCATCTTTTTTACCAGTTTCTCAAACTCTTCTTTTACAATCATCCATTCCTCGTCGCCGATTTCGGATATCTTTCCTTTGGGCAGGGAAACCGCGTTGGAACGGGCAAGGGTGATGAACTCACCCTCTTCAGTTAGAAGTCCGATGTCGCTCAAGTAGGTACGGCCACTTTCTGGCACTTGAAAATACCAATTACCGATTTCTGAATATACTTTCACATCAAATTGCTTATGAGCGTTTCTGCCATTGAACACAATATCAGTCACATCATAAAATCTAAGGGTTAAGCTGCTTCTGGAAAATATCCCCTCTCCTCGTTTCTTCCTGGTTTCTTCTTTACTTACCTCATTAATCTCCCAATAGGCATAAATCCATCTGGGATCGCGGGGTAAAAGAGCTATTTTAGTCTCTCCATAACGTTCCTGAAGCGGGGCACCCCGGTCAATGAATAGACTTACCCTTTCTTCCTTTTCAGCTGGAGGAGGTGGCTGGAGAGAAGTTTTGGCAGTTTCTGGCTCGCTTTCTTCCTTAAAGATAATCTTCTTATACCTTTCTTTTGCTCCCTTTACTCCGTACTTACTGACCAGTTTCTGCCAGGGCGTTAATTTTCTATATTTTCTGGCCTTTTTTCTCTTTTTCATGTCAATTATATTTACCAAATCCAAAGCCTTTTGTCAAGAAAATTCTGGGGATTGATGTTACAATGCTTAATTATTTTTTTCTGTTATGCTTGATTGCTTGAGAAGATGCTCGAGTAGGCTTAAAGGGAGAGGCTAATTATCTCTATATTCCCTGATTCAGCATCTATAGTTAATAGTCTGTTATGCAGCAGTTTATCGATTCCCAGCAGGACCTTTATGACTTCTTGGGCCTGAAACGAAGCAACGATACTGGCTGTAGTAGGAGGAGTTCCCAGGTCACTCTCACTTCCCACCTCTGGAGCCCTATCGCGTGAACCATAAATCCTTATCAATCCTTCATCTTCTGGCAATATGGTGGTGACCTGTCCGTAGAATCCGGCTATAGCGCCGTGAACTAAGGGAAGACCTTCTTTTTTAGATGCTGCTTCTAAGATAAAACGGGCGCCTATTTCACCTAAAGCGTCCACAATGACATTTGCCCCTTTTATCAATCGGGTGGCATTCTCTTCGGTAATATGACGAGAAAAAGAAGTCACTTCAACTCCTGAGTTAATCTGCCCTACTCTCTCCACTGCTGCCTGAGACTTATTCTGTCTAAGGTTCTTTTCCTGACAGAGCAGATGTCGATTGATATTACTATCTTCAAAGGAGTCTCCATCAACTACTATGAGATGTCCCACACCCATTCTAGCCAAGAGCTCCGTAACTGTTCCTCCCAGACCTCCGGCACCAGCTATAACCACTTTTGACCTGAGTAGCTTAATTTGACCCTCGATTCCCACTGTTCCGATATTTCTCTGGTAGCGTTCAGGAACTACCTCCTTCTCTAAGGCAGCAATTTCTACTTCTTTTCCCAGAACTTTCTTCTTATTGGCAATCTTTCTTACTGCTTCGATAGAGAGGCTTTCATACTCCTTTCCATCGGGAGCGATTGCCTTTCGGACCAGGCTTCTTATTTCCTCAAAGAGTCCATTTGCCATAGTTTCAACCACTCGCAATCTTAGGCAGATTTTACTCAGATTAAGAAAAAAATATCATAAATTAACTGTTATTGTCAACTTAAATTTATGTTGATTTTATTTAAAAGTTTTGTTAGTATACATTATAAATTACACTGGTCGGTCGTCCTTTAGGATGACGAGGAGTAGCGAAGCAGAGCTTCGCGTTTTGGCACTCTGTCCCGAGGCCGGGACCGAATCGGGAAAGAGTGCCTGACCGCACAGACAGGGAATAGAAATGCGGATTCTGGTGACTAATGATGATGGAATACATGGTAAGGGGTTTGAGTCCCTGGTTCGAGCATTATCAACACTTGGTGAAGTTTACGTTGTCCTGCCCGACCAGCAGAGGTCGACTACCAGTCACTCTATGACCCTGGATAAACCTCTACGGATCCAAAAACTGGAAGAGAAGAAATTTCTGGTGAACGGAACTCCCTCAGATTGCGTGAGACTGGGTATACTGGGTTTGATGAAGGGGGATGTGGAGTTAGTAGTTGCGGGAATAAATAATGGTCCCAACCTTGGTGATGATGTAACTTATTCTGGAACAGTGGGAGCAGCCTTGGAAGGAACTCTGTTGGAAATTCCCTCCTTTGCCATATCCTTAGTTGTCACGGGTGGATACCACTTTGAAGTGGCAGCAAATTTTGGGCGCTTTCTGGCTGAAAAAATTATCCAGCAAGGCTTACCTAAAAGCGTCTACCTTAACGTGAATGTTCCCGATTTACCTCTGGATGAAATTAGGGGAATGGAAATAACCAGACAGGGGAAGAGAATATACGGTAAAGAGATTCAGGAACGTATGGACCCTCGTGGAGAAAAGTACTATTGGATTGCTGGTGAGAATATCTCTGGAATCTCGGAGGAGGGCACGGATATTGTCGCCATTGAGCATAATAAGATATCGATTACACCCTTGTCTCTCGACCGTACCGATTATCCGATGATAGAAGCTTTGAAGAGATGGAATCTTAATTGGAAGAAAGCTTTTAGTGGAGAATTGACTTGAAATTCAAATTGGTTTCAGATTTTGTTCCTCGGGGAGACCAACCCCCGGCAATTAAGGAACTGACTGAAGGTATTCTGCGAGGAGAAAAGAATCAAGTATTACTTGGCGTGACTGGCTCAGGAAAGACGTTCTCTGTTGCGAGTTTGATAGCCAATGTTAATAGACCTACACTAATAATTTCCCATAATAAGACCCTGGCAGCGCAGCTCTATTCCGAATTTAAGCAATTCTTTCCGGAAAATAGCGTAGAGTATTTTGTGAGCTATTATGACTACTACCAACCTGAGGCCTATGTTCCCCAGACCGATACCTATATAGAGAAGGACGCTTCCATCAACGATCGGATTGACCGGTTAAGGCTAAAAGCCACCAGTTCTCTTTTAGAAAGGAAGGATGTTATCATTGTGGCTTCTGTATCCTGTATCTATGGCATTGGTTCCCCCCAGGAATGGAAGGAGTCTCTGGTCATTCTGCTCAAGGGTAACTCCTATCCCCGGCAGGATTTGCTGAGGGATTTAGTCCGTATCCAGTATCAGAGAAACGACATCAGTTTCACCCGGGGAAATTTCAGGGTCAGGGGAGATGTTGTGGAAATATATCCTGCCTATCTGGAAACCGCTCTCAGGGTAGAATTTTTTGGCGATGAGATTGAGAGGATAACTGAAATCGACCCTTTAACCGGTAAAGTTTTAACGGACAAAGATAAGGTATATATCTATCCGGCAAAACATTTCGTCACTACCGGACCGAGGCTGGAGGAAGCTATAAAAGCGATAAAGAAAGAGTTGGAACAAAGATTAAAGGAATTGAGGTCTCAAAATAAGTTACTGGAAGCCCAGAGGTTAGAGACCAGGACAAATTACGATATTGAGATTATGCGTGAAGTAGGCTATTGTACTGGAATCGAAAACTATTCCAGACATCTCTCGGGAAGAAAGCCGGGAGAGCCCTCATCCTGTCTGATTAACTATTTTCCCCAGGAATTCCTGACGATTATCGATGAATCTCACGTTACTATTCCTCAAGTGAATGGTATGTATAAAGGAGACCGTTCCAGAAAAGAGACCCTTGTGGAATATGGCTTTCGCCTGCCCAGTGCCCTGGATAATCGACCTTTAAAATTTGCTGAATTTGAAAGGTTGGTCAATCAGGTCATCTATGTTTCAGCTACCCCGGCTCCTTATGAACTGAAGAAGGCGAAAGGTGTTGTGGTAGAGCAGGTTATAAGACCGACTGGATTGGTCGATCCGGCAGTGGAGATAAGGCCCACCAAAGGCCAGGTTGATAACTTAATTAAAGAGATTGAGAAAAGAATGGAGAGGAGAGAGAGGGTTCTGGTGACTACCCTAACTAAGCGAATGGCAGAGGATTTATGTTCTTTTCTTGTAGAGAAGGGCTTACGCGTGCGCTATCTCCATTCAGAGATTGAGACTTTGAGCAGGGTGGAGATTTTGAAGGACCTCCGGAAAGGTGAGTTCGACTGTCTGGTGGGGATAAACCTGTTAAGGGAAGGACTCGATTTGCCAGAGGTCTCCTTAGTGGCTGTACTCGATGCAGATAAAGAAGGATTCTTGAGGTCTGAAACCTCTTTGATACAGGTTTGTGGAAGGGCATCTCGCAACGTAAATGGCCAGGTAATTATGTATGCAGATGGAATGACTCAATCGATGCGCCGCGCCATCACAGAAATGGACCGCAGGCGTAAGAAACAGTTAGAGTATAACAGGAAATTACACATTATTCCTCAGACAATTCAAAAAGCAATCAGAGAAGAAGAAGAATTTATCGATGAAACGAAACAGAGGGCTTACGGAATCTTACGGGAGAGGGGTTACGATTATTTAACCGAAGAGCAGGCGCCTCTGGTATTGAAGCAGCTTGAGCGCGAGATGCGCCAGGCTGCAGACAACCTTGATTTTGAGCTGGCAACAATATTAAGAGACAAAATTTTTGAATTGAAAGGGTTACCGCATAGAAAAAGAGTTGTTCACAGGTAGTCGCACTTCAGCCTGCGTCTAAGAAAGGAGTAGCAGACCTTGGTCTGCGTCTAACCTAAAGGTTGCGGCTACCAAATTATTCCAATAAATCAAAAAGGGTCGCCGTCGCGACGAATAAGGAGCGACAAGTCTGGCGACGGGTTCGAGATGGTGAGAACCCCGGTCGGATTGAGCGAAGCGAAAGGAGGTAGGAGGCGGGTGGCTCGTAAAAAATTACACTCCCAGGATTTATTAAAAATTGGCGAGATAGCTAAGCTGGCGGGTGTATTACCGTCAACCATAAGGTACTATACAGAAATTGGCTTAGTAGAACCAGCTGGTACCACGCCTGGAGGTCAAAAACTTTACGATAAAGAAGATACTTTGAGTAGGATTCGGATGATTAAGAACATCGAAAGGAAACGCCTGCCTTTACAGAAGATTAAGAAAATAATCGAAAATCACAGAGCAAAAAAGTTGTAATATAAGGCATAGATTAATCGGAGCGAGGAGGAAAATGTGAACCTTGATTTAAAAAAGATAAGACCAATTGTTAAAAATGCGCTCCGGGAGGATATCGGGAGAGGGGATATTACCACTGGTTTACTTGTGCCGGAAACAAAGAGAATAAAAGCAAAGATAGTAGCCAGGGAGTCGGGGGTGGTTGCCGGGATAGGAGTGGCAGAAGAGGTGTTCAAAACTGTGGAAAGCTTAATTATTAGAAAAGGCAAGGAAGGAAGAGAAATCAAGTTCAAAAAGAGAGTGGAAGATGGAGACCAAGTAAAGAAAGGAGAGACCCTGGCAGAAGTTCGGGGAAGCGCTCAGGTGGTACTGACAGGGGAAAGAACAGCGCTAAACTTTTTGCAGCACCTTTCGGGGATTGCCACACTAACCCGAAAATATGTGGAGGCTATGAAATCTACCGGGCTTCAGGGAAAGACAGGAGTTTATGATACAAGGAAAACACTCCCGGGCCTAAGGTATCTGGAGAAGTATGCAGTGAGTTGCGGCGGTGGATATAATCATCGGATGGGCCTTTATGATATGGTACTGGTTAAAGATAACCATTGGCGGATAGCAGGCGTTCGCACGGGAGAGAGAGTTCCGGGCGGCTGGAATTTGGAAGAGATAAGGAAGAAGATTCCCAAGGGAATGAAAGTAGAGGTGGAGGTGGATAGTCTCAGGCAACTGAAAAGAGTATTAGATATGGATGTGGATATTATTATGCTCGATAATATGAAACTCCCTATTTTAAAGAAGGCAGTAAGAATGGTTAAAATGGCGCGGGATAGAAAAGGGACAAAAAGTCCGGCTATCGAAGTCTCGGGGAAAATAAATTTAAAGAGTATTAAACAGATTGCTCATCTGGGAGTGGATAGGATATCGGTGGGAGAGATTACTCACTCAGCAAGGGCACTGGATATAAGTTTGGAGATAGTGGGCATAACGACATAGTAAGAGTAAAATGGTTAGCCTAGCGGTTTAACCCTGGGAAAAGGTGACAAGGTGCCAAGGCGGAAAAGTGAAGAAAGCAGGGACGCGCGTTTCTTTTCGTTCATCAAGAATTATAGGGAGAAAAATATTTCGGTATGTAAGGATCACTTCCACTCAGGATAAGGCAAAGAAGTTTGCACAGAAGGGTCTTGCTGAGGGAACGGTTGTTATTGCAGAAATCCAGACCCAGGGAAAGGGTCGCCTAGGGAGAAGATGGGTTTCGCCAAAGGGGGGTATCTGGCTATCCGTTATCCTCCGTCCTGAAATAACCCCCATGGAAGTGCCAAAAACAACTATGATTGGGAGCCTCGCTGTAGCAAAAGCTATAGCCGAACTCACCAGAATAGAAGTAAAGCTTAAATGGCCAAACGATGTTCTAATTCGTCACATTCCTGGTATTGAATTTAAGAAAGTATGTGGGGTGCTGACGGAAATGGTCTCAGGTGTTAGCCAGGTTAATTACGTTATCACAGGCCTGGGAATTAATGTGAATAATCGAATTCCTCCCCCTCTAAGAGCTAATGCGACTTCTCTTAAGGATGTTATAGGTCGCAACCTACCCAAACAGAAACTTTTAAGAAAAGTGCTGGAAAATTTTGATAAATATTATTGGAATTTTAAAAGGCAAGGGATGGGTCCAATTCTAAAAGAGTGTAAGAGGATGTCGGCTGTGCTGGATAAGGAAGTTAAGATTGAGTGCGCGGATGGGATTATTGAAGGTAAAGCCCTGGATATAGATGAGTACGGAGCTTTGATTGTAGAGACAGAGGACGGCAGGAAGAGAGTTGTTGCTGGCGACGTGACAATACTCTCGAAAATGTAGCCGCAGAGCGATAGCTCTGCGTCAATGTAGGGGCGACACTCCGTGGTCGCCCAAAGGAAGGGACGGCACAGAGTC
>DATKVN010000049.1 GCA_035530055.1 bacterium
TATTTGCTTTTTCTTCGTTAAGGACATAAAAATGGGATGCGATACTATATATAGCAAAGTAGACCCACAGCAACTTATACATACCAGATGTTAAATTCCATCCCATTACAATCACGCCCAGGAGACAAATTGTACCTGCCAGGACATGAGAGTGTCTGCTGACTCTATAAATACCCCAATCTACAACAGCCTTCTTTTTCTCAGGGTGCTCTCTCATCGCGATGTAGCCCAGGCCATAGACTACTCCTCCAAAAACAATTATAACAAGCCCAATCCAGAAAGCCAGATTAATGGAAAAGGGGACAAACCACATCAACACCCATCCTGCAATGACGCCTATCAAAGCAACTATTATCCAGAACTTGCCAGGTGGTAAACCCATTCTTTTCGCTCTTATGATTACGTGAAGAAGCCCATGGATAACAAAACTTAAGACGTGTACATAGAAAAGCCTGAAATACCAGGCCGTTTCCATCGTTTCCAATTCGCCTCCTTTTAAATCACAATTATCCTACGTCCGGCCAATTGAACGTCCCAGATTGAAAGCTTCTTTCAACTTACTTTTCTTCTTCTTTATGGCGCCTTTCTCTGCCACGCCGGGCGCGAGTATTTTCCCCTTCAGCTTCATTCCCAGGTATCTTGCGCTCATTTCCATCATCCTCAAAAGAGGATTTGCAGTGCTGGGGTCGTCATCTGCAAAGGCTATAGCTAAAACGACCTCTTTCCCCTTTATCTTATCTGCAGTTTTTGAATCGCAGAAATAGATCAGCCTGTCTATAAGGGCTTTCATGGCAACTGTTGGTCCAAACCAGTACATAGGAGTACCCAAAATTATACAATCGCTATCCATAAGTTTTTTGTAGATTCGTGTCATTCCATCATTAATTCTGCAGACTTCAGTGTCCCAGCAGGTATGGCATCCATCGCATTCCTTGATTCTCAAGTTGCTGAGGGATACTAACTCTGTCCTGGCGCCCGCTTCTCTGGCGCCTTTTAGGATTTGGGAAACCAAAATGTGAGTATTACCTCCTTTACGGGGACTTCCCGCAATGCCAAGAATTTTTTTCATTTGCTACCTCCTTTTTTCCACTGCACAGTGTGTATATTCATTGTAGCTGCAGAGCGACAGCTCTGCCTCAATGTAGTGGCGGCACTCTGTGGCCGCCCAAAGGCAGGGACGGCACAGAGTCCGTCCCCTACGAGAAACAAAGCTTACGCTTTGCCGCTAAATAAAAGCCAAATATATTGTCTTTTCTTATCAGATATGCTATATTGAAGACAGTATGAAGAAATCATTCAGTAAAAGGAGTACAAATACAATGAAAAAGAAGACTATGGTACTTGTCGCTCATAATGGCAAAAAGAAGGATATGGTTGATTGGGCAAAATTCAACAAAGGCACATTGCAAAAGTTCGAAATCTATTCAACCAAGGCAACAGGAGAAAGAATTATAAAAGATGTGGGATTACCGGTCCACCTTCTTCTGAGTGGCCCTCTGGGAGGAGACTCCCAGGTGGGAGCTATGATAGCAGAAAAAAGGGCAGACCTTGTTATTTTTTTCTGGGACCCCTTATCCATCCAGCCGCACGATGTGGACGTAAAAGCAGTCCTCAGGCTGGCTGTCCTGCACGATATACCGATTGCTTGTAATCACTCCACGGCCGACTTTTTGATATCTTCTCCGCTGCTAAAAGAAGAAAATTCATAATTTCAGAGCTCTCGCCTCCCTTCCAGAGCCTTAGCCCGGGTAACTACGTCGGCATACTCCAGGTTCCTGACCATGCGAATCTTATATATTAAACCTCTCATAATTATTGAGGGGATAAGCATAATTCTGTTCTGATATTTTCTAACTTCCCAAAACATACAAGTTTATCACCCAAGAGAATTTTTGTCTCTGCTGAAGGGTTAGGAATCGTCTGTCCCTCCCTCTCCAAGGCCAGAACTGTAATATCGTGTTTTCTTAAATCTGACTCAAGGATTGTCTTATTTAATACAGGACTGTCTTTACAAACTTCGATACTGGACACACCATAACCACCAGTGGCCACTAAAAGCTCCTCGAAAGAAACAGGTTTAACAATTTCTCTTTTAATTATACGTGCTTTTAAGAAATTGGTTACTTTTACGGCGAATCTGGTGCGAGTAGAAATTTTATAAATGACGTAAACGGCAAATATGATAATTATCAAATTTATCCATGGCAATAGGCTGGAAGGAATAATAGCGTGTAAAAAGGGAATGGTAAATTTAGGCATAGTAGCGGCTGGTCTTAATGAATTGGCAAATGTACCAATTAAGGTAACAAAACCCGCGTGACCTATTATAATAAGAATTGTGGCAATACGCCGTCTTTGAGGGTGACCGGTAATCAGTTCCGCTTCTTTTGTGGTAAATCCCGTTGCTGTAAAGCAGGACAGCGACTGGAATTTAGCTAAGGACCATTCCAGACCCGTCAATTGGAATGCAATGGCTCCTATTCTTACCGCTATAAATGACACAATGACTGTAAATATGAATAATAGTAAATTCATAAGATGCCTCCTTTTTGCTTTAAAACCATTTCTTTCTTCTGAAATAAGAAATCATCAAAATACCCACAACAAGCATAATGGCCAGGACGCCAAAATACGCCCAGCGCCATTCCAGTTCCGGCATATATTTGAAATTCATCCCATAAACACCGGCGATAAAAGTCAACGGAATAAATATGGTAGCTATTATGGTTAACACTTTCATCACTTCGTTCATCCTGTTACTGATGCTGGAAAGGTAAATATCGAGCATCCCGGAAACCATATCCCTGAATGTCTCTATGGTGTCAATAACCTGAATAGTATGGTCATAAACATCTCTAAGGAATATGCCTGTTGATTCCTGAATAAGTGGAGATTCTGACCTCTCCAGGACGCTAATGCCTTCCCTTAGGGGCCACACTGACTTGCGCAGGAAAATTGTATCTCTTTTTAAATTGTGGATTGTCTGCAAGGTCTCAGGAGTAGGATTCGTCACCAGCTCATCTTCCATTCCTTCTACCTTTTCCCCGATTTTCTCCAAAATTATGAAATAGTTATCCACAATTGCATCTATCAGAGCGTAAGCAAGATAATCCGCACCCATTTTTCTTATTCTCCCTTTAGCATTTCTGATTCTGTCTCTTATGGGGTTAAAGACATCTCCTTCTTTTTCCTGGAAAGAAATAACGAAATTTGAACCAATAATTAAACTAACTTGTTCTGAAATTATTTCTTTCTCCTTTTCATCATAATAAAGCATTTTCAAGACAACAAAAATATAATCATCAAAATCTTCTATTTTGGGACGTTGGTCAGTATTCAAAATGTCTTCCAGCAAAAGAGGGTGCAAATTGAAATGTTTCCCGATTTTCTCTATGATTTCTATTTTATGAATGCCCTCTATATTTATCCAGCTTACAGTCGGCTTATCCTTAAAAGGAAAGCTCTCTTCAATGTTTTCTGTTTCTTTCTCCTGATAGTGCTTTTCATCGTAATCAATGATGGAAATATTTACCCTTTCTTCTCCCTTCTTACCCACATGGATTAGAGTACCTGGTGGAAGGCCGGCTTTCCTTGATACTTTTTTTATAATTCTTGCCATTACTATTTACCTCCCTGAATTACTATTTTGCCTCCATTCCCTATTTAAACCTTGCCTTCATCGTACCGACCTCGCCTTCCCAAAAAACAATATCGTGAGAGTCCGAACCCCTGGGTTTCATAGGAAAGACAATCTTTTTTCCTACAAGTTACTCATCATAGGGAGACATGCTTTAAATAAAGAAGCCAATTAAGGAGAGGAATCGTAATTTCAAACCTCTCGCCTGCCTTCCAGGGCTTTGGCCAGGGTGACTTCATCGGCATACTCCAGGTCGCTGCCCATAGGCATTCCCTGTGCCAGCTGGGTCACCTTGACTCCCAGAGGCTTGATGAGTTTCGAGAGATAAGCAGCAGTTGTTTCGCCTTCCACATTTGGATTTGTACCGATTATCACTTCTCTGATATTTCCCTGTTCAATTCTTGTGACCAGTTCCTTTATCTTTAAATCGTCAGGACCAACTCCATCAAGGGGAGAAAGTGCACCCATAAGCACATGGTACGTTCCTTTATACTCTCCCATCTTTTCAAAAACGAAGATGTCCTGCGGCTGTTCTACGACGCAGATGGTACTTCCATCTCTGGTAGAATCATCACATATCAAACAAGGGTCGCTATCAGTGATATTGCCACAAACAGAACAGCTTTTCATCTTCTCCTTTGCTGCGAGAATAGCTTGAGCTAATTCATTAGCCTCTGCCCGGGAACTCTTCAATATATGGAATGCTAACCTCTGGGCACTCTTCGGCCCGATGCCCGGCAAACGGTGCAAAGCCGAGATTAGTCTCTGTAAAGATTTGGAATGGATAGGCATTTTAATTCACCGAAATTATTCTTTTTCAGGTTTCTCCTTTACGATTTCTCCTTCAAACATTTTTATCACTTTTTCTACAATTGGGTCAACTTCTTTTTTTTCCTCGGAATTGAAAACCGGCTCCTGGTTGGGAGCCGCCACTTTCTCCTCTGGCTCAGACTCTCCTAAAAACTCCTCAGGAGCTGACTCATCTTCCTCCACCTTCTCTTTTGTCGGCGAGGTAGCATTAATCTCGCCAGTCATACATTTTATCTTGATTTCTTTCCCCAGAACTTCCTTAATAGCTTGTTCGACAATATTCGACTTTTTCTCTACTCTGTCCTTATGGAAACTGTAACTTTTGGGGAAAGCGATATACAGGAGCTCTCCTTCCATACGGACTGGCAAACCCTCGAGAAGGCAAGAGTGGAGAGGAGTATCCTGTTTCCTGACAGATTCGAGAACTTCCTCCCAGCGCTCTGTAATTTCTTCAATCCGAGAAACCCCTGCAGCATACGGTTCCTCCTTCTCCTTAATTTTGGGAGAAGCTTTCTCTACCGGGGGGATATATTTTTCCTTAGGCGGTTCCCCTTTTTTCTCTTCAAGGGTTAGCGACTTTTCCAGTTTCCTGATTCTCTCAATAATCTCTCCAATGGGGATATATGGCTGACATAGACGGAACATATCTACCTCTATCACCAGGCGCGGTTGTTCGCTCCACTTCATAGATTCGTAGGTCTTGCTGAGAAGGTCGATAATCCTCACCAAGTTTTCTTCCGTAAACTGTGCTCCTTTTTTGAGAAGGATTCCCAGATGCTTATCGGGAAGTTGCAAAATTTTCGTATTCTCTCCTAACACTTTTATAAGCAGCATATTCCTGAAGTGTTGCCTCAGGTCTTTGATAAACTGGTGGAGGTTATAACCGGATTCGGTTATCTCATCTATGAGGGAGAGAATCTCTCTGCCTTTGTGCTCAGCGATGAGGTCGGAAAATTCTACCAGGCGCTCAAATGGAAGAACACCCAGAATGAAATTTGTCTCCTCTAATCCTATCTTCTTATTGCCAGCATAAGAGATAACCTGGTCGAGCAGGCTCTGGGCATCCCTGAGACTTCCTTCTCCTCTGTAAGCAATTAGATTAAGAACCTCCTTTTCTATTTTTAGTTTTTCTTTTCCAACAATGTAATTTAGTCTGTCAAAGATTTTCTTCTGAGGAATCAATTTAAAGGAAAACCTCTGGCATCGGGAAAGAATGGTGGGTGGAATCCTCTCCGGCTGAGTGGTGGCCAGCATAAAGATGACGTGGGGGGGAGGTTCTTCCAGGGTCTTCAGAAGAGCATTGAAAGCGTCATGAGTAATCTGATGCGCCTCGTCAATAATGTAGATTTTGTAGCGGGAGGAGATGGGAGCAAATTTCACGTTCTCCCTTAAAGCCCTTATCTCATCAATCCCTCTATTGGATGCCCCATCGATTTCCAGAACATCAATGGAACTGCCTCTGACAATTTCCACACAGGATATACACTTGTTGCAGGGCTGGGGTGTGGGGCTTTCTTTACAATTCAGTGCTTTAGCTAAGATGCGTGCAGTGGTTGTCTTGCCTATGCCTCTGGGACCTGAGAAAAGGTAAGCGTGGGCAACTTTACCTGAGGTAATGGCATTCTTTAAAGTCTTAGAGACATGCTCCTGCCCTACAATCTCATCGAACGTTTGTGGTCTATATTTTAGTGCTAATACCAGGTAAGACATCGTAACCTTCTATATGGTAATGGATTTGTTTTATCTCATATTTTTTGCGATAGAGTACTTTTTCTTTCTTAGGAATAAGAAAACTGAATAAAGTCCATATAATAACAGGACAAATTACAACCCCAATTGCCTTAGGAGTGGTAAGAATTTGAAATTTCCTGAATCCTTCTACCTGGACAATAAAAGTTACATAAAGCCAGAATAGAGCATAAATTATTGTCCAGAACAACAAAGTGCTCTTAAATTGTTCAGCAAGATATAGAATAACTTCAGGTGATTTAGTAGCACCGAAAGCAAGGAATCCTGATAATATGTCACCCCCGACAAAAATAAGCAAAAGAAGGTATAAACCAATAGTCCAAACAGTAGTGACCACAGCTGTATAAGTAGCTACGCGAAAAGTCTGTTCGTAACCTCTCTTTCCGGCAAATAACATCACAAAGAAATGGTAAATACCCGCATTAATAAAAAGACCCAATATGCCCAACAAGCCAACTAAAGAGAAGATTAAGAACAAAATCCCCACGCCCATCAAGGCGGCGAGTTGATTCATCGGCTTGGTGAGAGAAAATATTAATGTGGGTATGCAAATTGCCGCAAGCAACAAACCTAATGCTACTATGTAAAACTTTATTGGTGCGCCAAAACCACCTTCCTGAGGTAATTCTTCAAAAAATCTCCTGGGATATATAATTAGTTCCCAGCATTTACGGAAAAAACCCTTTTCTGGAGTGAATATCCCGTATTGCCCACGCGTGATTTCTTGCCCATATTTTGTTCTTTTCGGTACTACTCCTGTAGAACATTGATTGCAAACTAATTGTCCATTTTTCTCCTGAAGACAGTCAAAACAGAAATCGCGTTGACAGACTGCACAGAATCCCTGCGCCGGGCGGTCTGGATGGTTAGTACATACATCTTTTTGCAAAGAGGGACCTTTTTCTTTTCCGGGTTCAGAAAATTCGGGAGGTTCTGCCTTTTTCCTGAACGGTTCGTAGCACATTCCGCAGTATAATGCATCATCCTTATTCTCATAACCACATTTTGGACATTTAATCACTCTGACCCCTTTCGAATAATCACTCTAATTAAGTATTGTGTCCCCA
>DATKVN010000050.1 GCA_035530055.1 bacterium
GTGCTTGCAATAGTCTTACCAAAACACGCGGTTATTATCACAGTTGGATAGTGCTACTGGACGAAGAGGGGAAGATTGACACCTACGCTGAAGCCGGTTTAGGAAAAGGCTTCTTGTCTATACTTAAACTATTAAAGAAAGGCGAGCTGACTTGTTCCGGTCAGACAGCCTTAAAGCAAAAGGATGTTGTAATAATCAAAGACCCGGTATCTGCCTGTCCCGATTGTCCGCTGGTACAGGCATGTTCTGCCAAAGGAAGCGTAATGACCGTCCGGTTAGGACGTGATGGAAAGATCTACGGTGTAATGTCTGTCTCTATTCAGGCTCATTTTATTACTGATAAAGAAGAACAAGCCTTGTTTATGGAGGTCGCAGGAGATGTTGTTCTGGGTTTACACAGTATTGAAATGGGAAAAAAACTGGATAAGCAAACCTATGATCTTAAGGAAAGGGTCAAAGAATTAAATTGTCTTTGGGAACTTTCTAATCTTATTGAAAAATCGGGCATTTCATTGGGAAAAATATTTCAAGAAATAGTTAATCTCCTTCCCGCTGCCTGGCAGTATCCGGAAATCACTTGTGCTCGAATCATCTTGGGAGATAAAATATTCAAGACAGAAAAATTTAAAGAGACTATCTGGAAACAGAGCGGGGATATTAAGATACATAAAAAGATAATCGGTACCTTAGAGGTCTATTATTTAGAAGAAAGGCCGGAGATAGATGAAGGTCCTTTCCAGAAAGAAAAAGGAGACCTAATGACCGTTATTGCCGAGAGATTAGGAGAATTCATTGATGGGAAAAAGTCAACGGCACAACTTCAACAAACTTACCAAAGAACAAAAAGGTCTATGGATGCAACCATTGACACCATGTCAAAGATAGTAGAAGCCAAAGACCCTTATACTGCCGGTCACCAGCAGAGGGTTTCTCAACTGGCCACAGCTATAGCTAAAGAGCTAAACTTTTCTAAAGAAAAGATTGAAGGGATAAGGATTGCCTCTCTAATCCACGATATCGGGAAGATCGGCCTGCCCACTGAAATCTTAAGTAAACCCACCAAATTAAATGATATAGAATTTAATCTAATCAAAGGACATTCCAAAATAGGGTATGATATCTTAAAATCCATAGATTTTTCCTATCCTGTAGCACAGATTATCCTTCAACATCACGAAAGGCTAAATGGTTCAGGATATCCCCAGGGACTTAAAAGTGAGGATATTCTTCTGGAAGCAAAAATAATAGGGGTAGCTGATGTAGTAGAAGCGATGTCTTCTCACCGTCCCTATCGGCCAGCTCTGGGTATCGATAAAGCTTTGAAAGAAATCTTCCAAAATAAAGGTATCCTCTATGGCCCTGAAGTAGTAGATGCCTGTTTAAGGCTCTTCAAGAAGAAAGGATTCAAGTTGGAGTAACAGCTATTTAGATAAAGGAATAAAATCATGAATAAAAAAATGATCGATTCTTTAAGACGGCCGGATGATTTGCGCCGGCAAGCAGAGGGGATTGCCCGGGGGAAAGCCCCACAGCTGTCAGAAAATCTGGATAAGCTGTTACCCCAGGAGCAGCGGAAGTTGCTCTATGAACTGCGGGTGCATCAGATCGAACTGGAGATGCAGAACAAGTCGCTGCGTAAGACGCAGGGGGAACTCGAATCCTCACAGTTGCGGTATTTTAATCTGTACGATCTGGCTCCGGTGGGCTATTTCACTCTTACCGAAGAGGGGTTGATCCTGAAAGCGAACCTCACAGCAAGAAGTTTACTGGGTGTGGAGAGAAGTGTTTTGCTCAAGAAATCGTTGACCCGCTTTATCTTCCGCGAGGATCAGGACATTTACTACCATCACCTTAAACAACTCTTTGAAACAGGCACTCCACAGGTGTGCGATCTGAGACTGGTGAAAAAGGACGGTTCCCTATTCTGGGGGCAATTAGAATCGACTATAGCAGAGGAGGGTGAGAGCGGGGATGCCTTGTGTTATACTGTGATAAGCGACATCACCGAGCGCAAAAAAGCGGAGAAAGCTCTGGCAGAATCCGAAGAAAGATACCGCACCGTATTTGAAAATACCGGTACTGCAACTGTGATAATTGAAGAAGATATGACCATCTCTATGGCAAACAATCAAACTGGAAAGCTGAGCGGATATTCTAAAGACGAAATTGAAAACAAGATGAAGTGGACAGATTTTGTTGTTCCGGAAGATTTAGAAAGGATTGGAAAATACCATATTGCCAGGAGAGAAGCCGGAGAACCCCCCCCAACGAAGTATGAATTTCGTATGAAGAATAAAAAAGGCAATATAAAAGATATACTCTTGAAAATTGGAATGATTCCCGATACCAAAAAGAGTGTAGCTTCATTAATAGACATCACCGAACTTAGGCAGGCAGAAGAAAGAATTAAACACCTTAATCTTGTTCTTCGTGCCATTCGTAAAGTTAACCAACTGATTGTCAAAGAAAAGAATCGTGAAAGATTACTAAAGGGTGCTTGCAATAATCTTATCAAAACA
>DATKVN010000051.1 GCA_035530055.1 bacterium
TGAGAAGGCATACACCATCGGGCTGATTGGAGAAGGGAGATACCGGGAGGTAGAGGCCAAGAAGAGAGCCATCGAAAATGAGATAGCTCGATTAAAAGAGGTCAAGATTTTTCCCGATTCCCGGACAAATAAGAAATTTTCTGAATTGGGATGGGTAACTTTAAGAAGTCCAATCAGTTTAGCTGAACTATTAAGGAGACCGGAAACTTCCTATTTTGATTTGAAACTTTTTGATAAGAGAAGTGATGAGGTTCCGTTGGAGGTAGCTGAACAGGTGGAAATTCAAATTAAATATGAAGGATATATCAAACACCAGGAACAAGAGATAGAAAAGTTTAAAAAGATGGAGAATAGAAAAATTCCTGCAAAAATTAATTATCAGGAAATTGTTGGTTTATCTAATGAAGCCAGGGAGAAATTGTCTAAAATAAGACCAGACTCTTTAGGGCAGGCTTCACGCATTTCAGGAGTTACTCCAGCGGCAATCGCTATCTTAATGGTTCATATGAAAAGGATGTGAAATATGGGTGAGGAGCAAGAAAACTATTCTAAATTAAAAGAATTTGCTTTGGGATGGGGATCTTCGTTATTTGGAGTTTGTGACATTTCCAAATTGAAGGGCAAATTTTTAGATTTATCTCCCCAAGTCATTAAAGGACTGGATAAAGGAATTTCTTTAGCAGTGAGGTTGTCTGATAAGATAATCGATAGTATCGAAGATAGACCAACTAAACTATACTATTACCATTATCGCCAGGTGAATTATTTTTTGGACCGTCTGGCTCTGGGAGTGACGCAGTTCATTCAAAATAGAGGCTGGGGAGCTTTACCCATACCAGCCTCTCAGACAATTGATTGGGAGAATCAGAGAGGCCATCTTTCCCACAAAGAGGTGGCGCAACAGGCAGGTCTGGGCTGGATTGGTAGGAACAATCTATTGGTGAATCCAGAATTTGGCTCCCGGATTAGACTGGTTACTGTTTTAACCGATTTTCCTATTTCCTTTGACAAACCGATAGAAGATGGATGTGGTGAGTGCAGGGACTGTCTGGAAATTTGCCCGGCAAAAGCTATCAGGGAGAGAGTGGAAGATTTTGATAGACTTGCCTGTTATAGGAAATTAAATGAATTCAGAAAGGTTTGTAATATAGGACACCACATCTGCGGAATCTGCGTAAAAGCTTGCCGGGGCCGGGAATAGCAATTTCTTGTTGATTTAAATTTTAAAAGATGTTATAATTATATGAATGGAAAAACGCGTTCCTAAAATCGCAGTCCTAACCTTCCTATTTTCATTTCTTATTTTTCCCTCCCAGCTATGGGGAGCAGGAGATGCCGGCGCTCCTGGTTCATTCTTGAATTTTGGAACTGGCGCCCGTTCCCAGGCGATGGGAAGCGCTTTTACCGGCCTTTCTGACGACGTTACTGCTATCTACTGGAATCCTGCCGGACTTTCCCGACTCCCCAGAAATCAACTCACATTCTTTGAAGCCCCACTCTGGGAAGAGACAAATTATCTCTTCGCCGGATATGGCCACCCCACAAAAAAAATGGGAACGTTTGGAATAGGATTTATAAATTTACAAAGCAGTAACTTTGAATATAGAGAAAGCATCATTGCCTACCCTGAATATTATTTTGATATAAAACAAATGGCATTCCTTTTGGCCTATGGCCGCAAATTTTTTCCATTTCTCTCCGCAGGACTCGGCTTTAAAATTGTACAAAAGAGAATGCCTGTAGAGGATAATGAGTATTCTGGTAGTGGATTTGGCATGGATTTAGGACTTCTCTACCACCCGCAGGATGTAAAAGGTGAAGGCTTTTTCTGGCAGCA
This sequence comes from bacterium, assembly GCA_035530055.1. Lineage (NCBI taxonomy): Bacteria > bacterium. The sequence continues at coordinate 1,838 of DATKVN010000051.1, forward strand.
GTTAAGAAGGCTTTCATTTGGCGTTAATTTGCAGAATTTAGTTCCCCCCAAGGTTCAGATGAAATCAGATGGAATTTCTCGTACCCAAGAAACTTACGGCTTAAATCTTAAATTTGGAACATCCTATCAGGTGAGAAATCTAATTCCTAAATGGAGGGACAAATTAACAATAAATATCGATTTAAACAAACCATATCTTGGAGGCCTAAAGGTCGCTTTTGGGGGAGAATACTGGTTCAAGAATACTATTGCTTTTCGCCTGGGATATGGAAAGGATAACCTTAATTTTGGTTTGGGATTTCTCTATCGCTGGGTTCAGTTTGATTATGGGTTTACTCCTCACGATTTGGGGCTCAGTCACAGGTTTTCCGTCACCCTTAAATTTGGCAGGCAGATTATTGAGATTGAAGAGTTCACAAGATACAGAGCCAGATTGCGGGCGGAAGAATACTATAAATCGGGACTGGAACATTATCGAGCGGGAAGACTGGCGGATGCTCTGGCAGAATGGGATAGGGCCTTAATCTGGCGTCCCGATGACCTGGAAATTCAAAAGAGAGTGGGAGAAGTTTCCCAGGAGATGGAAATTACTGTAAATAGGAAATTGATGGAAAAACATATTGGCCAGGCATATTCATTCTATGAGGAAGGAAAGCTTATTGACTCGCTTGATGAATGGAGAGAGGTTTTAAAGCTTGACCCAACAAGCATCAGGGCAAAAGAATACATTGAGAGAATTGAAGGAAAACTTTCAAAGATAGACAGAGAAAAATATTTGGAAAGGGTAAAAGAAAAAAGCAAAGCAGAGATTGCAAGACTTCTTGGTAGGGGAGACAGGTTTTATGAGCAGGAAAGATACGTTGAAGCTATTAAAGAGTGGGAGAAAATTCTAAAAATAAATCCCAACCATACTCTGGCAAGAGAAAATATTGACCAGACAAAAGAGAAGATTGAAAGGTTAATAAAAGTTCACATTTCCCGAGGGAAGGAATTCTTTGATAAGAAAGATAGCGCTAGCGCAATTAAGGAATTTAAGGTAGTACTCAATTTTGCCCCGGAGAATAAAGAGGCAAAAGAATATATAGAAAAAACGAAGGAACAGGCTGCCGAAGTAGTTAAGAAAGTAAGCCGGGCTGAGATCGATGCGCTTTATTATGAGGCGGCAGATTTATATTTAAAAGGAAAATATGAAGAATCGATAAGTGTTTTGAATAAACTTCTGGAACTTGACCCGATAAATGAGAATGCTTATAAACTACTGGAAAAAGCAAAAAGTGTACTTGAGTTAATGGGGAAAAAATGAGAAAAAAAACTGGTAGTGTAGGGCTTTATGCCCGTAAGATTATTTATGGTGCGGTTTTAGGATTGATTTTGATTTTTACATTGGAAAAATTAGTGATGGCCCAGGTCTGTGAGGAGCTTAAACCAGTTGGTGCTTCGCCTGATGGGAGGAATGGTCATGTGTCAGTCTCTTCAGGCGGTTCTGAGCAATTTGTCTTTGGCGGATTTAACCAGAACACTGACTTGTGGAGACTTAGAGAAGAAGGAGAGGGAAACTGGATATGGGAAAATACGGGTACCAGGGAGCCTAATACTCCTTCTGAGAGAGGAGGACATAGCGGGATTTTTGCCAATGGTTTCGATAATTCCATTATCGTTTTTGGCGGTTCAGCATCTCCTTTGGTCGCTCCCAGTGATATAGTCCCCTATAAATTGGCAAACCCCTGGGATGGGAGTTCTAAGTGGGAAAAATTGGTCCCTGTTGGTTTTTTTCCTCCTCCTATGGCAGAACATACAGCAGTTTATGATAATAATGATAACCGGATGATTGTTTTTGGAGGTTATAAGGCTATTGATCCAGTTGTCGCATTAAATGAAACGTACACTTTAGATTTTGACCTTGCCTTCTGGCCCCTGGTGAATCCAGGAGACAAACCTCCTGCCCGCTATGGACATTCAGCAGTCTGGACCGGCGGGCAAATGATTGTCTTTGGAGGAAAAGATAACTCCCAGGAATTCCTTGATGATTGCTGGCAGTTTGATCCAGGGTTAAATTCCTGGACTCCAGTGCCTATCACTGGAGATAAACCACCTGCCCGCTGGCAGCATACTGCGGTCTGGAAATGGGAGCCCATGGAACCGGGAAAAATGATTATTTTTGGTGGAGAGGATAAAAATGGAAAACCTCTTGATGATTTCTGGGTTTTGTACACCCCTGGTCCCGGAGAACCTAATTACAGGTGGAAGAGAATTTATCCCATCGGGGATTTGCCTTCCAAAAGGTCTGGACATGCGACAGGACTTTTCTGGGGTGGGGACGGAGAAAAAGTGTTAATTTTCGGCGGTTTTGATGGAAGTAATAATCTTAATGACGTTTATGCGTTTTTCAAAGATGAAGAGGTAGAGCAGGCTTTGGAGAAAAAGCCATTTAATGCTCCCAATCCATTCAATCCTGATACAGAGGATACCAAGATTTGCTACTACCTTGAAGAGGACGATGACGACGTAAAGATAAAACTGTTTACTTTGACTGGTGAATTGGTGTATTCGTGGGAAAATATTTCAGGAAAAGCAGGATTGAACCAGTGGCCATGGAATGGAAAAAATGAGAAGGGAAAGATTGTAGAAAACGGGGGATATATCTGTTTAATTGAAGCCGGCGGGAAAAAACAGAAATGCAAAATCGCTGTCCTTAGATAAAATTGCATTGGGAGTAAGATGAAAAGAGTTTCCAGAATCGCCATTAAGTTTTCAGGAATTGTCTCAGTAGTGATTTTGGTAATTATGCTTATTATGGCATCATTGATTTTAAGGCAAACGAGAAACTCTCTTATAAAGGAAATGGAGATAAGGGCAGAATTCTTTGCCCGGAATGTTAGGGAATCTCTTTTTCCCCAGCCAGACGCATTCTCCTTATATTTTTCTGTTACGGAAATGATTAAAGAAAAAGCAATTCTTTATGCTATGGTTTTTGATGAAAAAGGAGAAGTCATTTCGCATTCTGACACAGCAAAAATCGGGGAAAAGGCAGAGGAAATTGCAGGAAAGCAGATAGTTGTTAAACGAGAAGAGAATCTCTACAGAGTTTCTGTTCCCATTATTGTTGGCGATAAATTTGCAGGTGGTGTAAGAATAGGATTTTCTCAGGAATCAATATCAACAGCACTGGTAGAGATGAGAAATAAAATTATTCTAATAACCATAGGGGTTCTTGCATTTAGTATATTTGTTACGGTAATTGTGGTCACATTTATGGTTTCTCCAATAAATGTGCTTGTTGATATTGCCAGAAAAATTGGAAAGGGAGATTTAGAACAGAAAGTGGAAATGAAAAGAAAAGATGAACTGGGAGAACTGGGAAATACTTTTAATGAAATGATAAAGGGGCTTAAAGACAGGGATTTCATAAGGAATACTTTCGGTAAATATGTTTCCAAACAGGTTGCCGAAGCAATTCTGAATGGAAGGCTTGAACTTGGTGGAGAAAGGAAAAGGGCAACTGTTCTCATAAGCGATGTAAGAAATTTTACTGCACTGAGTGAGAAACTTCCTCCCGAAGAGGTTGTCGACTTTTTAAACGAGTATTTCAGTGAAATGGTAAGCGTGGTGACAAAATATGAAGGAACGCTGGATAAATTTATCGGGGATGCACTTCTTGCTGTATTCGGTGCTCCCATAGCCCATCAAGATGATGCCAAGAGAGCAGTATTTGCTGCACTGGAAATGCAGGAGAAGTTGAAAGAGTTCAATAAAAAGAGAGTAAAAAAGGGAAAAAACGAGATAAGAATTGGAGTTGCCGTTCATACAGGAAATCTTGTGGCAGGAAATATTGGCAGCGAAGTGAGAATGGAATATACGGTTATTGGAGATACAGTTAATTTGACCTCAAGACTTGAGCCGTTGAATAAACAGTTTGGAACTAAAATACTGATAAGTGAGAGCACCTATAGTGAAGTTAAAGATGATATTGAAGTGAGAGAAATTCCCGCTGTTGAGCTAAGGGGAAAAGAAGAAAAAGTTAAGGTCTACGATGTATTAGGAAAAAAAAGTTAGGCCCTCAGCCCGCCACTCAGTTAGCCCAAACCTCCTTTTCGGGAAGACTCCAAAGATTCTGGAGTAGCAGAGCTTGCTCTGCGTTATTAACGCGAAACAAGTTTCGCTACTCTCGACCTCCCTTTCGGGAGGACTCCAAAGATTCTGGAGTAGCAGAGCTTGCTCTGCGTTATTAACGCGAAACAAGTTTCGCTACTCCCAGCCTCCCTTTCGGGAGGACTCCAAAGATTCTGGAGTAGCAGAGCTTGCTCTGCGTTATTAACGCGAAACAAGTTTCGCTATTCCCAACCTCCCTTTCGGGAGGACTCCAAAGATTCTGGAGTAGCAGAGTTTGCTCTGCGTTATTAACGCGAAACAAGTTTCGCTACTCCCAGCCTCCCTTTCGGGAGGACTCCAAAGATTGGAGTAGCACCGCTTGCTCTGCGTTATTAACGCGAAACAAGTTTCGCTACTCCCAACCTCCCTTTCGGGAGGACTCCAAGATACTGGGGGCCTTGGGCGAAAAAAAAGATTGACAAGACTGGGGCCTTGTGGTACAATTCTGATAGCACAAGGTTAGTGCTTAAAGAAAAGGGACGAAGGCGTTCGAGAGAACGTCTTTTTTATAATCTTTTCTTTTAAAGTTAGAAAACTGGACAAAGACGTCCTTTTTAGCAGGTTTGCTAATAAGGACGTTTTTTTATTAAGACAATAATGTCTTTCGTAGACCATTATTTTTCTTGACTAATGTAAAAAAATTAGAGATAATTAAAAAATGTATTCCACGCAACACCGTCCTAATGACTTACAATAGATTATATCTACTGATGTTTTGTGAGTCAGGTGGTAATTGAAAGGAGAGGAAAAGATGGTAGAGACGAAAGTGAAAAAGTTTATGGAAAAAGTAATTGAAAAAAATCCCGGGGAAAAGGAGTTTCATCAGGCGGTGGAAGAGGTTGTTGACTCCTTGATGCCATTTCTGGGAAAAAACCCAAAATATCAGAAAGCCAAGATACTTGAGCGAATCGTAGAACCGGAAAGAGTAATCATATTTCGTGTTCCCTGGGTTGACGATAAAGGGGAAGTTCAAGTTAATCGTGGGTTTCGCATTCAAATGAACAGCGCCCTTGGTCCGTATAAAGGCGGACTTCGTTTTCATCCCAGTGTCAATTTAGGAATCCTAAAATTTCTCGCTTTTGAGCAGGTGTTCAAAAATAGTCTCACCATGCTTCCCCTGGGAGGGGGCAAAGGCGGCTCTGATTTTGACCCTAAAGGAAAATCGGATAATGAAGTTATGCGTTTCTGCCAGAGTTTTATGAATGAACTTTTTAGACATATCGGGCCGGATACGGATGTTCCTGCGGGTGATATAGGTGTGGGAGCGCGTGAAATAGGTTTTCTTTTTGGCCAGTATAAAAGACTTTGCAATGAATTTACAGGTGTTCTGACTGGTAAGTCCATTGATTGGGGGGGAAGCCTGATCAGGACCGAAGCTACTGGTTATGGCTGTGTTTATTTTGTTCAAGAAATGTTGAAAACGAAAGGCGAGTCGATTGAGGGTAAAGTTTGCACTGTTTCTGGCTCGGGAAACGTTGCCCAGTACACAGTAGAGAAGTTGCTGCAATTAGGGGCCAAACCTGTTACTCTATCTGATTCCAATGGATATATCCATGATGGAGATGGAATAGATGAGAAAAAATTGGCATTTGTCAAGGAGCTTAAGAATGTCAGGCGTGGACGTATTAAGGAATACGCCAAAGAATTCGACTGTGAATACTTCGAAGCAGGGAGGTGGCCCTGGGAAGTGAAATGCGACGTCGCTTTTCCTTCTGCAACACAGAATGAAATACACGAAAGTGATGCCAAGAAACTGGTCAAGAATGGCTGTATCTGCGTTGCTGAAGGCGCCAATATGCCTACCAGACCAGAAGCAATAAAAATATTTCAACAAGCTAAAATTCTCTTCGGGCCTGGTAAAGCGGCAAATGCTGGTGGAGTTGCTATTTCTGGTCTGGAGATGTCTCAAAATAGCCAAAGATTATCCTGGAGTCACCAAGAAGTGGATAAAAAACTACACGATATTATGGTAGCTATTCACGAACAGTGCGTGAAATATGGTAAACAAGGCAATTATATTGATTATGTTAAAGGTGCAAATACTGCCGGGTTTGTAAAAGTTGCAGATGCTATGTTGGATCAGGGGGTAGTATAGGAAGAGTATGTGAGGAAAATGGTTGGACAAATGTCCAGTTTACCATAGCCAAGGCCTTACCGGATCCCTCCAAAACTGTTACCAGAAACCTCCAGGAAATAAACAATGCAGGAACAATGCATAAAGATTGGATAGCTATTTTAGATTTTGGTTCGCAATATACTCATCTCATTGCTCGCCGGGTAAGAGAGTGCGGTGTTTATTCAGAAATAGTCGGTTATAATATCGATGCAGATAAACTTTTAAAAAGAGCGCCAAAGGCTATTATTTTCTCCGGTGGACCGGCTAGCGTTACTTCAAGAAAAAATCCTATGTGCGATAGAGATATTTTTAATATAAATATTCCTGTTCTTGGTATTTGTTATGGGGCACAACTTATGGCTAAAGCTCTGGGCGGCAGAGTAGTAAAAGCCAATGCAAGGGAATATGGAAAGGTTACTCTTCAGGTCAAATCGAGAGAAAACCTATTTAGAGGATTATCTTCCAAGGAAACTATCTGGATGAGTCATGGAGATAAGATTTTGCGATTACCCCGGGATTTTCGGATAATCGGGTCAACAGAGAATTCTCCCATTACAGCAATGGAGAATAAGGTGAGAAGATTCTATGGACTCCAATTTCATCCCGAAGTAGTTCATACGCCCAAAGGAAAAAATATATTAAAGAATTTCCTTTTTCATTTGGCAGATTGCAGACCTTCCTGGAGTATGCATTCGTTTGTTAAAGGTTCGATTAAGGAACTAAAAGAAAAAATAGGCAATAAAAAAGTTCTATGTGCATTAAGTGGAGGTGTAGATTCATCTGTTTTAGCAGCATTACTCCATAAGGCTATAGGAAAGAATTTAATAGCCATCTTTATTGATAACGGGCTTTTGCGCAAAGATGAAGTAGCACTTGTTAAAAGAAGATTCAAGAATCATTATCGGATTAACTTAAAGGTTGTAAATGCACAAGATACCTTTTTAAAAGGCTTAAAAGGGGTTAAGAATCCTGAAACCAAACGCAAGATTATAGGAAGATCATTTATAGAGGTCTTTGAGAGAGAGGCCAAGAAGTTGGGGAAGATTAAGTTTTTAGCCCAGGGCACATTATATCCAGATGTAATTGAATCAAGGTCTCCCGGTGGTGGACCTTCGGCAACTATTAAGACCCACCATAATGTGGGAGGATTACCACGCCATTTAAAGCTTGAGTTAATTGAGCCACTAAAAAATTTATTTAAAGATGAAGTAAGACTCGTTGGCAAAGAACTGGAGTTGCCCGATGATATTATTTACAGGCAGCCTTTCCCCGGTCCAGGACTGGCAGTTAGGATCATTGGTGCTATTACCAAAGAAAGATTGGATATCTTGCGTCAGGCAGACTGGATATTAATAGATGAGATAAAACGGGCAAAATTATATCGGAAATTGTGGCAGTCTTTCTGTGTGCTCTTACCCGTAAAGACAGTAGGTGTTATGGGAGACCAGAGGTCATATGAGAATCTTTTGGCCGTAAGAGCGGTAACAAGTGAGGATGCAATGACTGCTCATTGGGCGAGGCTTCCCTATGAAATACTGGAGAGAATTTCTAATCGTATTATAAATGAAGTCAAAGGGATAAACCGTGTGGTATATGATATTTCTTCTAAACCACCAAGCACAATTGAATGGGAATAAGAAATAGAATCTCACAACCCTCCTCACCCCTGGCCGTTAAGGCCCAGAATGGGCAGGCGGCACGGGCAGGCTCAATCCTCTCCCCTAATGGGAGAGGAAGCAACAAGAGTGGGATTTCAGTACTCATTAAAGAAAGGAGGCTATTTAATGGAGACGCAAGTTAAGGTTGATGTAGAAGTGGCAAAAGAATTGGGACTTACGGAAGAAGAATTTAATGAGATAAAGAAGTTGCTCGGTAGAGTTCCAAATTTTACAGAATTGGGTGTTTTTTCAGCTATGTGGTCGGAGCATTGTAGCTATAAGAATTCACGTAAGTTGTTTACACTCTTCCCTACTAAAGGCAAACAGGTATTGGTTGGTGCAGGCGAGGAAAACTCTGGAATAGTTGATATAGGTGATGGCTTAGGAGTTGCCTTTAAAATAGAATCGCACAATCATCCTTCAGCAGTAGAGCCCTTTGAGGCTTCAGCCACAGGTATAGGCGGATGCTTAAGGGATATATTTACCACTGGAGCAAGACCTGTTGCCGGCTTAGGGGCATTGAGATTCGGAAGTCTGGATAACGAAAGAGTTAAATTCTTGTTTAAAGAAGTTATTAGAGGGTTAGCTCATTATGCCAATACCGCAGAGATTAGTGCAGTGGGCGGTGAGACTTATTTTGATGAGAGTTATGAAGGCAATCCTTTAGTTAATGCCTTTGTTGTGGGTATTGTAAAGCATGATAATATTGTAAGAGGCACCGCATACGGAGTAGGAAATCCTGTATATTATATAGGAGGAGAGACAGGAAGAGATGGTGTGGGCGGGGCAAGTTTTGCTTCCAAAGAAATTACTGAGGAGTCTAGTTCTGATACAGGCGCAGTGGCCATAGGTAATCCAGAACTGGGAAAACGTTTAAGAAAAGCCTGCCTGGAATTGATAGAAAAGGGGCTTGTCGTGGGAATGCAGGATATGGGTGCAGCTGGACTTACTTGCTCTTCCTCGGAGACAGCCGCCAGAGGCGGAACAGGCATTGAAATAGATGTTGCCTTAATTCCCCAGAGAGAAAAAGGGATGACACCTTACGAAATCCTCCTGTCCGAATCGCAAGAGAGGATGCTGGCTATCTTGAAAGATGGCAAGGAAAAAGAGGCTCTGGATATATTGAAAAAGTGGAATATCGATGCGGCAAGAATCGGGAAAGTAACGGATGATAAAATGATGCGGGTCAAGGAGAATGGGGTGGTGGTTTGCGAAGTTCCTGCAGAGGCCCTTACCAAAAAGGCTCCTCTTTATGATAGAGAAGTTGCAGAGCCTGCCTACTTGAAAGAGGCACAAAAGTTGACTCGGGAATCGATACAGCTGCCAGATGACTTCAATAAAGTGTTATTGCGATTACTCGACTCCCCCACTATTGCCAGCAAAGAATCAGCATATAAAAAATTTACTGCTATAGATAAGAATGAAGTAGCAGTAGGAGCAGGTTCAGATGCAGCTGTGGTTAAAGTTAAAGGCACTAAAAAGGCCTTAGCCATAAGCGTAGATTGCAATGGCAGGTATTGCTATCTGAATCCCTATAATGGGGCGATGATGGCGGTGGCCGAAGCAGCAAGGAATATAGTTTGCAGTGGAGGGAGACCGCTGGCAATTACTGACGGTTTGAATTTTGGCAATCCCATGAAACCTGAAAACTACTGGCAATTTGAGAAGTGTATAGAAGGGCTTTCTGCAGCATGCAAGGTTTTGAATACACCGGTTGTCAGCGGTAATGTAAGCTTTTATAATGAAAATCCCAAGGGCGCAGTAGACCCCACTCCTATAGTGGGAATGGTGGGGTTGATAAAAGATGCGGATAAATATGTTACTCAGGATTTTAAGAATGAGGCTGATTTAATAGTCCTCTTGGGTGAAAATAAGCCTGACCTTTCCGGTAGTGAATATTTGTATCTGGTGCACAAACAGAAGAAGGGTAATCCACAGATAGATATAAACATGGAGAAGGCTGTTCAGGAAGCATGCCTGGAAGCGATCGAATCAGGTATTATCAATTCTGCCCATGATTGTTCCGAAGGCGGATTGGCAGTAACCCTGACTGAATCGTGTATAGCCAGGGCAAACAAAATGTTGGGCGCAGTGATAAAGTTGGATGAGTCTAAAAACAAAAATATAAGGATAGATGAGATTCTGTTTGGTGAGACGCCTTCCAGAATAGTAGTTTCTCTGAATAAAGATAAACTGAGCGCCTTAGAAAAGATATTGAAAAGACATTCAGTCCCGTATCAGATTCTGGGCGATGTTAAAGGAGATAGATTGGTAGTTAAATACAAAGAAAAGACGATAATCGATCTTCCTTTGGCCACATTAAGTAATACCTGGAGAAAGGCAATCCCCTCAAGATTATAATATGGGTAAAGCTCCCTCTCCCCTCTGGAGGCGGGTGGAGTCCTCCCGAAAGGGAGGGTAAATATTAGTGACATTTCCTCTCCCAAAGGGGAGAGGGTAAGGGTGAGGGGAAAAGTAGAGAAAGAGGTATAATATAACGATGAAACCAGTAAAAGTAATTCCCTGTTTGGATATCAAGGATGGAAGAGTAGTTAAGGGTGTAAAGTTTGTTGATTTAAAAGATGCCCGCGACCCGGTGGAAGCAGCCTCTGCTTACTGTGCTGCAGGTGCGGATGAGTTGGTATTTCTGGATATTGCTGCTTCTGTGGAGTCAAGGCCCACGCGTTTGGATTGGGTGAAAAAGGTAAAACAAGTAACCACTGTGCCTTTTTGTGTAGGCGGAGGCATCAGAGGTTTGGAAGATATGCAGGCTCTTTTTAATCTCGGAACGGATAAAGTCTCTATTAATACAGCTGCAGTTAAAAATCCCGGTTTAATCAAAGAAGCTAGTGAAAGATTTGGTAAAGAAAAGGTTATTGTAGCTATTGACGGAAGGAAAAATCCTCCTGGTAGTTCTCGCCCAAGATTAGAAGTTTTAATTATGGGCGGAGAAGAACCCACAGGCTTAGATGTAGTTGAATGGGCAAAGCGAGTTGAGCAATTAGGTGCAGGGGAGATTCTTTTAACCAGCAAGGACGCTGATGGTACTAAGGATGGATACGATATTGAGATGACTCGTCTTGTTTCAGAATCAGTGGACATTCCCGTGACTGCCTCTGGAGGAGCAGGAAAATTGGAGCACTTCTATGATGCGGTGACCAAAGGAAAAGCAGATGCAGTTCTCGCTGCTTCTGTGTTTCACTTTGGAGAATATAAAATAAAAGAAGTGAAAGATTATCTTTCGAGCAAAGGAATAAATGTAAGAACTTAGAAATTTCTTGACAAAAGAGGAAAAGAACAGGTAATATATGGAGTCTTCCGGCAATAGTGACTGGAGGGCTTTTTTGTTTAGCTCAACCTAATCTCCTCTCCCCTTGGGGGAGAGGGGAAGGGCGAGGGGGGAAGGACAAAATGACGACTAAATACATTTTCGTTACCGGTGGAGTAGTATCTTCGTTGGGCAAAGGCATAACCTCAGCCTCTATTGGATGTTTATTAAAAAGTCGCGGGTTGAGAGTAAATATCCTGAAGATAGATCCTTATCTCAATGTAGACCCTGGAACGATGAGCCCTTTTCAGCACGGAGAAGTTTTCGTTACCGAAGATGGAGCGGAAACCGATTTAGATTTGGGCCATTATGAGAGGTTTCTGGATGTCAATCTGAAAAAAATTAATAATATCACCAGTGGCCTAATCTACGATGTAGTGATTAGTAAAGAAAGAAAAGGAGATTTCTTAGGCAAAACGGTTCAGGTTATTCCCCATGTCACTAATGAGATTAAATCTCGTATCAAGGCGTTATCGAAAGATTCCGATGTAGTAATTACTGAAATTGGTGGAACCACAGGGGATATCGAGGGACTGCCTTTTCTGGAAGCAGCGAGACAGTTTAAACAGGATGTGGGAGAAGGAAATGTTTGTTATATTCACGTGACCCTTGTGCCCTACATTAAGGCTGCTGAGGAGATGAAGACCAAGCCTACGCAACAGAGTGTAGCCAAATTAAGAGAGATTGGAATTGAGCCTCAAATAATTATTTGCCGCACTGAAAGACCATTGACAAATGAATTAAGGAGAAAGATAGCCTTATTCTGTAATGTTCAGGAAAAAGCAGTAGCTGAAGAAAGGGACGTTTCCACCAGTATCTATGAAGTCCCCTTGATGCTAAAAAGAGAAAACCTCGATACTATTTTATTGGAAATGTTACGTTTGGGGAAAAAGAGGAGTGACCTATCTAAATGGGAGGAAATTGTTAAGAAAATAAGAAATTTAAAAGAAGATGTGACCATTGGTGTTGCCGGAAAGTATACTGAGCTAAAGGATGCCTACAAGAGTATCTGGGAAGCATTGGTTCATGGAGGATTAAGTAATAGTGTAAATGTAGAGATAAAATATATTGACGTTGAGGATAAGAAACTGGAGAAAGTATTAAGAACTGTGGATGGAATTCTTGTTCCCGGAGGATTTGGCGAGAGAGGGATTGAGGGGAAGATAAGGGTTTGCAGATTTGCTCGAGAGAATAAAGTTCCTTTTTTGGGCATCTGTTTAGGAATGCAGTGCGCAGTAATAGATTTCGCTCAAAATGTCTGTGGAATGAAAAGAGCATATAGCACAGAATTTAAACCAGATACGCCCTATCCGGTTATCGATTCGCTTCCTGAGCAGAAGAAGATATTTCAAAAAGGTGGGACGATGAGATTGGGTAATTATCCATGCAGAATTAAAAGAAACTCCCTCGCCTTTCGTGCTTATAAAAAGAAACTTGTGTTGGAAAGACATCGACACAGGTATGAATTGAACAATAAGTTTCGGGCCAGGTTGAAAGCAAAAGGGCTTTTGGTAACTGGCGAATATGAGAAGAAACGTCTGGCAGAAATTATTGAGCTCAAAGACCACCCCTGGTTTGTAGCGGTTCAGTTTCACCCCGAATTCAAGTCCCGACCCACCAGACCCCACCCCCTGTTTAGAGAATTTATCAAAGCCTCCCTGAATAAGAAAAAAAGCATACAACTCAAAATTTGACCTAACAAGAGATTCCGAGAGAATTTAAAACCTGCTCGATAACTGATTACGTCTATATAAGAAATGGAAAGCTAAAAAATAGAATGGAAAGAATGAAAGAAGACAAAAAAGCAGTAGTATTATTGAGTGGTGGACTCGATTCATCCACTTGCCTGTACAAGGCGATAGAAGATGGGTATGTCCCTTACGCATTATGTTTTGACTACGGACAGAGGCATCTCAAAGAGGTCGAATCTTCAAGGAGAATAGCTGAGAAAGCTGGTGCAATTTTTAAAAAGATTAAGATTGATTTAAGACAAATAGGAGGTTCGGCTTTAACGGATAACATAGAAGTTCCTATGGGAAGAGAGATAGAAGAAATAATTAGCGATGTCCCTCCAACTTATGTACCGGCAAGAAATACAATTTTTCTTAGCATAGCTTTGAGTTTTGCCGAGGTGATAGAGGCAGATGCAATTTATATAGGTGCAAATGTGATAGATAGTCCAGGTTATCCGGATACAACACCGAGATATATAGAAACATATCAAAAGCTGATTAATGTAGCTATAAAAAAGACAGTAGAAGGCGGGAAAATAGAGATAAAAACCCCTTTAATTCGAATGACAAAGAAAGAAATAGTACAAGAAGCAGTAAGGCTAAAAGTGCCTTTAGAACTTACCTGGAGTTGTTATCAGGGGGAAGAAGAGCCTTGTGGCCAGTGTGATGCGTGCAAATTGAGAGCTAAAGGCTTCCAAGAAGCGGGTTTGATCGATAGTTTATGTCAGAAATATAATAAGATTTAAATAGATTACTTCACTCAATTTTTGAAATTCATGCCTAAATTCCTCTCCTCTCCCCTAAAAAATTCTCTTTCATATAAAAATTTATTGCTTTTTAGAAAGAATGCTGTTATAATTTAAAAATTGCCAGTGGGTTGTTGATATAAGTAGTGTAGGGCTTTATGCCCGTAAAAATTACGCCCATAAAGGGCTACACTACATGGAACTATTGGAGACTTTAAGGATGAGAACTTTTATTGCTGTAGGAATATCCAGTGAAGCGAGGGAAAATATTGCTCAAATTCAGGTGGAGTTGAGGAAAGGAGACACAGATGTCAAATGGGTTGAGCCTAAAAACCTCCACATCACTCTAAAATTTCTCGGCGAGGTAAGTGAGGACAAACTTTCCGGAGTAATTGAAAAGACAAAACTTGCCGTCTCAGGGATTTCCAATTTCAGGATTCACCTTTCTGGGTTAGGTAGCTTTCCCAATCTGAGGTCTCCACGAGTAGTCTGGGTTGGCGTAAACGAAGGCAAGGCGGAACTGAAAAATTTAAGTGAAAGGATTGAAGAAAACCTTTCCTATTTAGGATTTGCCAAAGAGAAAAGAGAGTTTTCTGCTCATTTAACGATTGGCAGGGTCAGGTCCCCCAAGGGAAAGGGGAAATTGGCTAAGAAAATCGAGGACTGGGAAAGGTGTGATGTAGGAGAATTTTCTGTGGACAAAGTGCTGGTTATGGAGAGTCAGCTCAGTTCCAAAGGACCCACTTACAGGATAATAGAAGAAGTAAATCTAAAATGATAATCAAGAAATTGAAAGATAAGTTACTGGAGAAGAGGTATCGTGTCATACTGGTTATGGCTTTCTTATTGCTTATGGGAGTGGCAGCTATCATTTCCCGGAAGAGTGAAATGGAGCTCCGTTCTCTCCCCTTCTCTCCTGGCGGTTTTAAGGAGATAGCCCTTACCTTTGATGATGGCCCGGTCCCCAGCGCCACACTAAAAATTTTGGAGGTGCTGAACAAAGAGGGTGTTAAGGCGACTTTCTTTGTAGTGGGAAAGATGGTGGAGAAATACCCATGGTTACTGGAACGGATATGGAAGGAAGGACACGATGTAGGCAACCATACATATAGCCATCCAGATTTAACTAAATTGTCTAAGAAAGATATCCTTGAAGAATTAGACAAGACCCGTATATTAATCAAAAAAATCACTGGAAAAGACACATATCTCTTTCGTCCCCCTGGCGGGAGATATGACAACAGGGTAATTGTAACCACTACCCTAACTGGATACAAGATGATTCTCTGGACAGATTATCCTGGTGATTATGGCTGCCCGTCCAGTAAAGTGATTTATCAAAGGACGGTTTCCAAAACGGAAGATGAAGGAATAATTCTTTTGCATAATGGATTAGATGCTACCTTGGAAGCTCTTCCTAAAATCGTTTCTGAATTGAAAAAGAAAAAATATAGGTTCGTTACAATTTCTGAATTAATGGAAGAGATAATGGGGAAAGAAAGCGTCTATTTCGAAAAATTTGAAAGGGAGCAAAAAGCAAGCCCTTCCCCATTAGAAATGGCAATCACAGATTGAGCAGTATGCTTGGGAAAGGAGTAGCGAAGCAAAGCTTCGGCACTCTGAAGAGTGCCCGACCAGATTAGGTCGGTCGCCCTTTAGGGTGACAAGGAGTAGCGAAAGATTTGGTTTCGTTGCTGGTGTGGAATAGCTATGAAAATTTTAGGGATCGATTATGGAGAGAAGAGGATTGGGTTGGCAATGAGCGATGTTTCAAATATGGTTGCTGGTAGTCTAAAAGTTGTAAAGAGAAATGCAACTCGTAGTTGGCTTGGGGAGATAAAAACAATTGTCGATGAAAACAAAATTGAAAAGATCGTTATTGGTTTACCTAAAAATATGAATGGCTCTATTGGGGAGAAAGGGAAAGAGGTTCTGGTATTTATGAAAGTTTTGGGAAAGGTGGTAAAGGTGCCTATAGTGACTTGGGATGAAAGGTTAACAACTGTTAGTGCAGAGAAGGTGCTTCTACAGGCAGATTTATCGAGGAAAAAACGGAAAGATATTTTGGATAAACTTTCTGCCTGTATAATTTTACAAAACTATTTGGACAGTATTGAGTACAATCAAAAAGAGAAAAGCAAGGAAAGCAATAAATGAAAGTAATAAAAATAAGTGTTATAATCCTGTGCTTATTAAGTCTGGTAAATTTAATGGTCTTCTTTTTGTCTCCGCGCTATAGTAAAACTTCCCTGGTAACAATAGAACAGGGAGTGACTGCCCAGCAGGTAGCGGAATTACTTGAAAAGGAAAATTTAATTTCCAGTAAGAATTACTTTCTGTTTCTTCTTAGACTAAGAGGGGGGCATAGAAAAATTAAGGCAGGAATTTATGAAATAAATTCAAAAGAAAGCACTTGGCGAATTATTAGTAAACTTGTTTTAGGAAAAAGCAAGAAAATAAAATTGACTGTTCCGGAAGGATTTACTGTTCGTCAGATTGCCCAGTTAATCGAAGAGAAAGGATTGGGGGAAAAAGATAGGTTTTTAGAAATTGTTGAGGAGAGAAAACTGGAGGGTTACCTTTTTCCGGAAACCTATTTTGTTGATTACGATGCTACCGAAGAAGAAATTATAGGTATAATGGTCGACCAATTCAATAAGGTGTTTACAAAAGAGATGGAAGAGAGAGGAAAGAAGTTTAAGTTTACAAAAAGGGATACAGTAATTCTGGCTTCCGTAATTGAGAAAGAAGCCGTCAAGGATGAAGAGAGACCATTAATTTCTGCTGTTTTCCATAACCGGTTAAAGAAACGGTGGTATTTAGAATCTTGTGCTACGGTTCAGTATGCGCTGGGAGAACATAAGGAGAAGTTGACCTATAAAGATGTAAAAGTTGACTCCCCCTATAATACTTATATCCATTTTGGTCTACCACCCGGGCCTATTTGTAATCCTGGTCTAGCCGCAATTAAGGCCACCTTATATCCAGCCCAGACCGATTTAATGTTCTTTGTTACCAAAGGGGAAGGCACTCATAGATTCTCTAAGTATTATCAGAAACATCTGGAAGTGCAAAAGAAAAAATCCAAAAGATGAGTGGAAAAAATGCCTGAATTGCCAGAAGTAGAAACAATAAGAAGAGGACTGGAAAAGAGAATCTTGGAAAAGAAAGTAAACAGAGTGGAAATAAACACAGATAGGATGGTAAAAAAGCCTTCCCCGAAAAGATTTAAGGAAGAAGTTGAAGGCAGAAATTTTAAACAGGTTATTCGTCGAGGAAAGTACTTAATTTTAGTATTATCTTCTGGGAAGGAGATAGTGATACATCTTAGAATGACCGGTCAACTAATTTACGGAAAGAGGGATACAAAGAACAGGGTATCCTTTCTCCTGTCAAACGGCAAATATTTGAACCTTAACGACAGTAGACATCTGGGAGAAATCAGATTAGTAGAAAACTGGAAGAGAGTTCCCTCCATTGCTAAGATGGGGATGGAACCTCTGGAAGGTAGTTTTACGCTCAAGGTTTTCGGTGAAATGTTAAATAAAAGAAAGGCTAAAATTAAACCTCTATTGATGAATCAGGAGTTCTTAGCTGGCGTGGGAAATATTTATGCTCAAGAGGCACTATTCAAGGCAAGAATTCATCCAGAAAGACATGCTCACCGGCTGAAGCGAGATGAGGTGGAGTTACTATTTTCTGAAATAAAGAAGGTCTTAAAGAAAGCTATAGATTACAAGGGGTCGTCTTTAAGTAGTTATGTTGATGTAGAAGGAAAAAGAGGAAGTTTCCACTCTCGCCTGCGGGTCTATGGACGGGGAGGGGAGCCCTGTGTTAAATGTAAGACACCGTTGGAGTTTGTTAGACTTGCTGGCAGGGGAACTACTTTTTGTCCAAAGTGCCAGAAGTAGAGAATTAACCGGGGCTCTAAAGAGTGACGACCAAATTGGTCTATGTATCTGGAGCCTCCGATGAAATAGGGGGAGGAGTAACCTTGCTTTCGCAAGGACTCCAGAGTCTATGGAGTCCTCCTGAAAGGGAGGGAAGCAAAAAGTTGTAGCTGCAGAGCGATAGCTCTGCCAATGGAAGAATTTAGTCAGGAGGAAATATGAGAAAAGGAAAACTCGGATTGGTTCTTTTTTTGTGGATTTTTCTGACACTTATACTATTTCCTGCTTTCCTTAGTGGATGGGGAAGAAAACCACCTCCAGAACCAAAGACAATCGAGGAGAAAATTGCGAGCAAGTTTCACATTGAACAGGGCGTTGTTCTGGCTTTGGAAGAGAAAGGTTATGGGACAGAAGAGATTATTAAGCTTTTGATTCTGGCAACCGCCACAGGTAAGAGAGCCGATGAGATTAGTATCCTCAGGGAAGAGGAAATGAGCTGGGAAGGGATTGCTAAGTGGTATGGAGTGGAAATGTCCACTCTTGGTAAAGAAACCCAGAGGCTCTTATCCGAAGTGGAGGGAAGAAAAGAAGAAGAAATAAAAGAAGAAGAAATAAAAGAAGAAAAGGAGCCAGAAAGCGAATTGGAAATTGAGAAGGAATTAAGAAAAAAGTTGGAAATGGAAAAGACGGAATCGGATGAGTTACGTTGAACTTTATGAGAGAGGTATCTTAAAAAAGAGAAAGGAAGAGCTTAATAAATTACTCAAGAAATGTCACCTCTGTCCCAGGAAATGCCTGGTAAATCGGTTGCAAGATGAGAAAGGTTTTTGTGGAGCAGGAAAAAGAACAGCTGTTTCCAGTTATAACCTCCATTTCGGTGAAGAGCCACCAATTTCAGGTTATCGTGGTTCGGGCACCATCTTCTTTACCCACTGTAACCTTCGTTGCTGTTTCTGTCAGAATTACCCCATTAGCCAGTTGGGAAACGGCCAGGAAGTGGAGATTTCTCAATTAGCTAAAATGATGATAAAGTTACAAAAACTCGGGGCACATAACATAAATTTTGTTACCCCTACCCATTTTGTTCCCCAAATCGTCGAGGCCTTAGAGCTTGCAGTAGGAGAGGGATTAAACATTCCTCTTGTATACAACTCGGGTGGATACGATTCTGTGGAGACTTTCAAACTTCTGGATGGTATAGTGGATATCTATATGCCTGATGCCAAGTATTCCAATTCCCAAAGTGCTCAGACATACTCCAGGGCAGCCGACTATTTTGAAGTCAACAAGAAGGCACTTCTAGAAATGCATCGGCAAGTCGGCGACCTGAAAATGGATAAAGAAGGGATTGCCAAGCAGGGACTTCTTATTCGCCACTTAGTTATGCCTGAAGACATAGTTGGTTCTCGAGGAGTCTTAGAATTCATTGCCAAGAATATCTCCCAAAATACTTATATGTCCATTATGGCTCAATACCATCCTGCTCACCTGGCTTTTGAATTTCCGGAACTCTCAAGAAGAATCTCTAAAACAGAATATGATGCAGTGTTGAAGATGGCAGATGAATTAGGGTTGGAAAGAGGTTGGAGACAGACCTTTTGACAATAAATTTTTATTTGCAATACCAGTATAAAATTTGCTAAATTTAGAATATGAAAGTTAAGAATCTTCATTCCTGGCAGGTATCTCCCGAGAAGGCTAGAGAAATCCAGGAGAAGTTGAGAAACAAAGTTGTATTGAAAAGTTATTTTAAGTCTATAAGTGAGATAGGTTTTATTGCCGGTTGCGATGTTGGGTATGATGAGAAGAAGAGAAAGGCTTATGGTAGTGTAGTTTTGCTTACTTTCCCTGAGCTGAAACTGGTGGAAAAAAAGGGAGCTATGGAAGCTTCTGAGAGAATATTTCCATATCTTCCCGGGCTACTCACCTTTCGCGAGGGTCCTGTTCTAATAGCTGCCTTAAGAAAATTGGAAAGATCTCCCGATATAATCATTTTTGATGGTCAGGGAATTGCACACCCCGTGAGATTTGGGCTGGCTACCCACATGGGTCTTTTGTTAGGGCTTCCCACGATTGGCTGTGCCAAGTCTATTTTATATGGCCATTATGAGGAGCCTGTAAATTTAAAAGGAGCTTATACTTTTTTGAAAGACGAAGGGGGAGAGCTGGTTGGGGCGGTTCTGCGCACTAAGAAAAATGTAAAGCCCATATTCGTTTCTCAAGGGTACAGGATCGACCTGGATCAGGCATCGGACGTCATCCTCACTTGTTGCCGAAGAGAAAAGATTCCTGAACCTTTAAGATTAGCACATTTAGAGACAGTGCAAGCTCTGTAGGGTCAATTAATAAAAGTTAAAAGGGGGAAGGATGATTAGAAAACCAACACAAGCAGGAAGGTTCTATATGAGAGACCCGGAAGCACTAAGAGAACAGGTTGGGAAATATCTCAGGAGCGATATTGAGAGAGAGGACGTTTTGGGAATAGTGGTTCCCCACGCAGGATATTTCTATTCAGGAAAGGTAGCTGGAGCAGTCTATTCTAAGATTAACCTACCCGATACTATTATTATCATTGGGCCTAACCATACTGGTATTGGCGCAGAGGTTTCCATAATGACAGAAGGTGAGTGGGAAATGCCCAATGGCAGAGTAGAAATAGATTCTTCCCTGGCAAAAGAGTTACTTTCCCAGGCTGGTGATTTAGCACAGGAGGATGAACAGGCTCATTTATCCGAACACTCGCTGGAGGTTCAGCTTCCATTTATTCAGTATTTCAAGACTGATTTTGCCATGATTCCCATTTGTATGCGGGACCATCGAGTCTCCACCTGTAAAAAATTGGGTAAAGTAATAGCTAAAGTGATTAAATCTAAATCTAAAGCTCCTTGTCTAATTGTTGCTTCGTCGGATATGACCCACTATGAGTCCCAAAAGGATGCTGAAAGAAAAGACAAGTTGGCAATTGATAAAATCTTAAAACTCGATCCAGAAAATCTACTGCAGACAGTAATAGAAAATGATATTTCAATGTGTGGTCCAGGACCAACGGCTACAATGATTTTTGCCTGTAAAGAGTTAGGGGCAAAGAAGAGTGAGCTGGTGTTGTACAATACCAGTGCAGAAGCCTCAGGGGATTATTCCGCGGTTGTAGGATATGCAGGTATTGTTGTGAAGTAGAGAACAAATAGCACAGGCAGATTTATCCAGCCCCTGAGACCCTAATTTTTGCAGGGGTTGAATTCACATAGGGAGGAAAAGATGTCAGAACTAAGAAAAGATCCCATATCCGGAAGATGGATGATTACTGCTACGAGGAAGGAGGTGGATACACCAATTGGTTTAATCACTGTCCGCAAGGAAGAGCGGGAGAGGGATTGTCCTTTTTGCGAAGGGAGAGAACTGGAAACTCCACCAGAAGCATTTGCGTTCCGTAAGGAGGGGAGTAAACCCGACACCCCTGGGTGGGCGGTGCGTGTAATTCCCAGTAAATTTGGAGTGGTAGGGCTCAATGAGGAGCTGGAAAGAAAAGGAGTGGGTGACTTCTTCTTCTTTGATACAATAAATGGATACGGAGTCCATGAGATTGTAATTGAATCTCCTCTACATATCACCCATATTTCGAAGATTCCCCTTGAGCAGATAGAGAAAGTTCTCCGTGTCTATCAGGTTAGGTTAAATGAATTGAAAAAGAATTCTCTTCTGAAATATGGTCTCATCTTCCGTAATCAGGGTTATGGGGAAGAAATTTCTATGCTACACGTCCATTCCCAGATAATCGCTCTGCCCCTGATTCCTAAAAGTATTAAGGAGGAGTTATCTTCAGCCAAAAGTTATTATGAAGAGAAAGAAAGGTGTATTTTCTGTGACATAATCAAACAAGAATTATATTCCCATGAGAGGATTGTTAGCGCTGGAGATAAATTTATCGTTCTGGCTCCTTTTGCCTCCCGCTTTCCATTTGAAACCCAGATTTTTCCCAGAAAGCACGAATGCGATTTTACAAATGTACCTGCAGAAGACCTCTGGGAACTGGCAGAGAAATTGAAATCTACTATTATGAAGACTGTCAAGTTATTGAAAGACCCTCCTTTAAATTTTGTTCTTCATACTGTTCCCTTTATGGTTCCCGAGGCAGGATTCTGGCTGACTATTAAACAGGATTACCACTGGCACATCGAGATTCTGCCCCATGCTATGCTTGCCAGGGGCTTTGAGTGGGGTGGCGATTTCTATATTAATCCACCCTCCCCAGAAGCAGCGGCAAAGTTCCTGAGAGAGGTGGAAGGGGAGTAAATAGGGAATGAAAAACAAAGAAGTTGTAAAATTACTCCAGGAAATCGGACAACTTTTAGAATTGAAAGGAGAGAATCCTTTCCGAGTGCGTTCCTATGAGAAGGCAGCTCAGAATATTGCCAGTCTCACCGAACCAATAGAGAAATTCGCAAGTAATGATAGACTGGAAACAATACCCGGCGTAGGAGAGGGGATAGCGAAAAAAATTAAGGAATATCTGGAAACGGGTAAATTAAAATATTTTGAGGAGTTAAAGAAAGTTTTTCCCGAGGGGCTTCTGGAAATCATGTCTGTTCCTGGAATTGGGCCCAAAACGGCAAAAACTCTATATCAGGAGTTAAAAATAAAAAGCCTTGTTCAACTGGAAAAAGCAGCTAAAGAACACCGTTTGAGCGAGCTTCGCCGTTTGGGGGAGAAGACCGAAGAGAATATTGTAAGAGGCATTCAAATGGTGAGAAAAGGTGGGGAAAGGATTCTTCTCTCCGCAGCACTATTTTTAGCAAAACCAATCATAAAAGAATTGGAGAAGTGTCCTGATGTTAAAAATATAAATCTGGCTGGTAGTATTCGCAGAAAGAAAGAGACAATTAAAGATATAGATATCTTATGTACGGCAAAGAAATCCGATGTAGTAATGGATAAATTTGTGAATCTTCCTCAGGTGAAAGAAATACTGGCTCAGGGAGAGACGAAATCAAGCATAATTCTCGATGAGGACATACAGGTTGACCTGAGAGTGATTAAGCCAGAATCTTACGGGGCTGCACTGATGTATTTCACTGGTTCTAAAGACCATAATATTGCCCTTCGCGAGCTGGGTCGAAAGAAAGGGTATAAAATAAACGAATATGGTCTGTTTAAACTGGGAAAGAGGTCAAGTGGAGTTTCCACCAGGGGAAAGGGAGCTGTTGCCACAAGACCAGTGAAGGAAATAAGGGTAGCTGGCAAGACCGAAGAGGAGGTCTATAAGAAATTGGGACTTCAGTATATCCCCCCGGAAATAAGAGAGGCCTCGGGTGAAATTGAGATGGCTTCGCGAAATAAGATTCCCAGGCTGATTACAGAGAATGACATTAAAGGTGATTTGCACGTTCATTCCCGGCATAGCGATGGCGTGGGGAAACTATCAGAAATTGCAGAAAAGGCAGAAAGTATGGGGCTGGAGTGGGTAGGAATTTGTGACCATTCCCAATCTTTGAAGGTTGCTGGAGGGGTCCGTCCTGATGTACTCTACGAGAAGATAGAAGAGACAAAAAGATTTAACAAAAAGAGTAAAGACTTTATGGTTCTTTGCGGTACGGAAGTGGATATCCTTTCCGATGGATCGTTAGATTATGACGATGAGCTCTTATCTCAACTCGACCTGGTTATCGCTGCCATTCACACAGGATTCAAACAGTCAGAAGAGCAGCTAACGAAAAGAATAATTTCTGCGATGGAGAATAAGTATGTGCATATGATTGCCCATCCCCAAGGCCGGTTGTTAGGTAAGAGGGAGCCGTATGCACTAAATATGGAGAAAGTTTTAAGGACTGCTCAGGAAACACAGACTTTCTTAGAAATCAATGCCTATCCTGAGAGGCTTGACCTATATGATATCTACTGCAGGAAGGCAAAAGAGAAGAGTATCCTTATGGGAATCGGAACAGATGCTCACACCCTGAATCAGATAGAGAATCTCTACTTAGGAGTTGCCGTTGCTCGTAGAGGTTGGCTTGAAAGAAAAGACGTATTAAACACCCTTTCTTACAATGAATTAATTAAGACTTTGAGGAGAAAAAAATGTGCGCTGAATTGAGAAAAGATATAATTTCCGGAGGGTGGATTATTACCAACACTAAGGGGAAAGAAGAATTCTTCGAATCTTTGGAGCCTGGAGTAAGGGTCAAGGAGAAGCCCTGCCCTTTCTGCCCGGGAAATGAAAAAGAGACACCTAAAGAAATCTATGCTTTGAGAAAGCCTGGTACTCTGCCGGACCAACCGGGTTGGAGCGTAAGAGTCTTTCCCAGCAAAGAGAAAGCACTGGAAATAGAGATGGGATTGGAGAGGCGTGGTGTGGGCATATACGATGTAATGAATAATGTGGGAGCACACGAGTTAATAATAGAGAGTCCTGAACACATCAAGAACTTAAGTGATTTGCCTAATGAACAAATAAGGAATGCCCTTATCGTTTATCAGAAAAGAATCGTCGATTTGAAAGGAGATAAGCGTTTCAGATACGCCATAGTTTTCAAGAATCAAAGACCCAATTCTCCTTTCCGATTGGGACACACTCATTCTCAGTTGGTTGCTCTACCTCTTACTCCCGAAAGTGTAAAAGGCGAATTGGAAAATGCTAAAAGTTACTACAGAGAGAAAGAGCGTTGTATTTTCTGTGATGTGGTTAGAGAAGAGTTGGAGGCGGGTCTAAGAATAGTTAAGGAGAACAAATTTTTCATCTCCTATGTTCCATTTGCTCCACGTCTTCCTTTTGAAACCTGGATACTTCCCAAAAGACACAATGCAGATTTTACTCAGGAAGATGATAGCACACTTTTTGATTTTGCAGCTATCATGAAAGTGACTTTAAGCAAGATTTGTAAACTGCTGGAGGATCCGCCACTCAACTATATGATCCACTCCATACCTTACATGCGGCCAAAGGTAGGTTACTGGAAAACAATACATAAGGATTACCATTGGCATTTAGAGATACTTCCCCATATTTTGAAGGTCGAAGGTTTCTCTTGGAGTTCTGGTTTCTATATCGAGCCACTTTCCTCGGAGATAATGGCAAAACTTTTACGAGAAGCGAAATTGTAGAATTAAGGACAGCGCTTTGCTGTTATAGCGGTAAATAAGGGGGTGATGGTTAATGGTAGGATTAATTCTACTCAGGTTGGAAGCAGGAAAGGAAGAATCGGTTCTCTCTAAAATCAGAGATGTAAAAGGGGTCAAAAAAGTTCAGGCTGTCTTTGGTCGGTGGGACATTGTAGCCACTGTGGAGGCACCTGATTTAAATGCCCTGACTTCATTGGTGATTAAGAATATTAGGGCAATCGATGGAGTTTCCGCTACGGAAACCCTGGTCTCTACCGCCCTTTAAAAAATGGGGTCAACTCTATTTTCTTTAACAACTTGTGCTATGATTATTTAATATGACAAGACCATTAAGGATTATTGTTCCTAATATACCTTTCCATGTTCTTGATAGAGGTAATAATCGTCAAATAGTTTTCCGAGGAAAGGAAGATTTTGCCTATTTCCTCAAATTACTGAAAAAATATAAAAAAGAGTTGACCCCATTTTTTGACCCCATTTTCGGAAGGAGGGTCGCTGTTCCGACGAATAAGGAGGAACGTGTTAGCGACGCCTGCGAGTTGGTGAGCAGGCAGGTCACCGACTGAAGTGAAGCGAAAGGAGGTGAGAAAGGATGAAGGAGATAAACGATTTGCTCAGCGAAACTAATTCCCATGTAATAAGAGAGGTCTTAGATTCAGGAGGAGTCATTGTGGGAATAAAAGCTGAAGGATTTGCTGGAGTTCTTATTGAAGACCAGAAGCTCACAGATAGCCTGGCTAAGAAAGTTGAGAAAGAAGCCGGGGTTAAAGGATTTATTTCCACCGATGAACTACCAAAATATGGTCTCAATAAACAAGACAAAAGGAACATCGAGGAAGCTTTCGGAGTTAAGGAGGGTGATGTAGTTATTCTGGTAGCTGACCAGAGGGAGAAAGCGGAAAAAGCAATTCAAATTATTGAAGCAGAAATAGCCAAACG
Source organism: bacterium (assembly GCA_035530055.1). NCBI lineage: Bacteria > bacterium. Next base: position 27,513 of record DATKVN010000051.1, read on the forward strand.
TAAAGAATAGTCTACTGTTTCAGGAGATAGATGAGAAGAATTCTGTTCAGGATAGTTCTTATTTTATCTTTTCTATTTCTTTCCTTTTTGGGAATGTTCTTAGAGCAGGTAGACTCCTCAGCTCTCAAAGGAGGTAGAGGAAAAGTGAAGGAGAAAAATATTAAATTACCCTCGCCTAAGACAATTGGCAGGATGAGCCTTGAGGAGGCGATAGTAAACAGGCATTCGGTTAGAAGCTTCAGTAAGAAAGAATTGTCTTTAGAGGAGATTTCTCAGCTTCTCTGGGCTGCGTATGGGCAAAGGGATGTCGATTCGGTGACAGGTGCTTCCAAGACTGTTCCCTCTGCAGGCGCTCTCTATCCCATGGAAATCTATCTCGTTTCTCCCAATGGAGTCTTTCACTATTTTCCTTCAAACCACAGTTTAAAAGAGATTTCGGACAAAGACCTCCGCTCTGCTCTTTCCCGCGCTGCTTTATGGCAGGAAGCAATCGCCGGGGCAGCAGTCGATTTTGTGATTACTTGCGTATACGATAAAATATGTTGGAAATATGGAGAGAGGGGCATGAGGTATGCTCATATAGAGGCAGGCCATATAGCCCAGAATATTCACCTTCAGGCAGTCTGTCTGGGTTTGGGTTCCGCTCCTATTGGCGCATTTAGCGACACTGCTGTGCAAAAAGCGCTGTATCTACCAAAAGATAATATACCACTCTACATTATCCCGGTAGGACATCCAGAATAGTAAAGAGAAGAAATGAGAAAAGTCATTACAATTCTTGTCCTAATAGTGATAGTAGTTGCTCTTACTGGGGTACTCTTCTATTTTGCAAAAAGACCCTCCCCTAAACCAAAGGATAGAACACCTACCAGTGAACAACATCCTCCCCAACCAGCCTATGGAGATATAATCATCGAGGCATCTATTGGAGATGCCAGTTATTTGAATCCTATTCTTGCCAGTGACAGCGCTTCCGGTGACATAAATGGTTATGTCTATAATGGGTTAGTGAAATATGACAAAAATCTTAAGCTGATAGGAGAACTGGCAGAATCATGGGATATATCTGAAGACGGGTTGGTAATTACCTTCCATCTTCACAAAAACGTGAACTGGCATGACGGAGAACCTTTCACCAGTGAAGATGTTAAATTTACTTATGAAAAGTTGGTCAACCCCAATACTAGGACGCCTTATGCCTCGGATTACCTTATGATTGACAGGCTTGAAATTGTTGACCCTTACACAGTGAAGATAATATATAAGGAGCCTTTCTCTCCTGGATTGGAAAGTTGGGGTATGGGAATTATTCCCCAGCATATTTTTGAGAAAGGAGACTTTAATAACCATCCTGCCAACCGGCACCCTATTGGAACAGGGCCTTATAGATTTGTGGAGTGGAAGACAGATGAGCGGATAGTCCTGGAAGCAAATGAAGACTATTTTGAAGGAAGACCATATATCGGTCGTATAATATACAGGATTGTGCCAGACCAGGCGGTACAATTTTTGGAGCTGAGGAAGGGGACGATTGATACAATGGGACTGACTCCAGACCAATTCCAAAAAGAAGCCGTAAGCAAGGAGTTTCTGGACAGCTTTAATAAATTTCGCTATTCCAGT